>CAWISD010000018.1:0-39002 GCA_963838615.1 uncultured Nitrososphaeraceae archaeon | reverse complement strand
TATATCTTTCTAAGTACCATTTAATCATCAAATAACTCTTATTTGCTTAATGTATCTTCATATCCATCCTGCATTAATTTATTTATTGTTTCAGAAGTAAAATCGGCAAGTTTTCCTGAAACACTATCGATATCATCTTTACGTTGTATTTGAACAACTTTGACTATTTTAAATGTATTTTTAAGTATATCAATATTTTTCTTAATCTTTTCGGTTAAAAAGCGTCTTGGTGTATAGTCATCTAATATTCTTTCAATTTTCTCTTTTATTATTTCATCCCTATCTCCAAGACTAATCAACTTTTCAATTAAATTCACATAGTCTGAATATAGACCATCTGTTTTTGCATCATATCCATCGCTGAGTTTTATATCCACATGTCTATCGCGAACACCGTCAAAATCCTGAGGAACAGTATTGTTATCTGTATTACTATTATTTTCTTTGGCATCCAATAAATTTACTATATATAATTCCAAGTCAGGAATTCTTTGAATATCATTCAGTTCCTCCTCATATAATGTATTGTACTCGTTTATTTTATCTTCTCTAATTTTCATTTTTCTTCGGAATGAATTCTCAAGATTATCTGATCCTATTCTTTTTTCCCAAAACCTTTTGTGTGCTTCAAGCAGTTCTTGAATTGGAGTATTGCTTAACAGGCCTCCATCCCAAAACTTGTGCCCATCTATATCTTCATAAGCATAAACTTCGGGAATGTTGAACTTGCAATCAAATGTTTGATACTAATACCTTCATTGTAATTTATAATAATTGATTTTCCTAATAATGGATCCCCCTATTCTGTTTCCCTTTTTCCTTGTTCATTCTCGTAACTATCAAAGGTAACTGTTGTGCCTTCTGCTGCATCAACGCTGATTACAAGAATTCTTGGTTCACCCCTTTCAAAGCTAGTCGCAATAGGGAATTTGGCAAATTTTTCTGTACTTTTTCTTAATGGTTGATTATCGAATAAAAACCATTGATTTTGAGGATCATAAAATCTATTATCTTCTTTTGGTGGTTGAATGGGCTTGAATACGTTTTTTACACCTGATTTTGAAAATTCTTTTACTGAATAATATCTTCTTGCCGATTCTTCTGAGGCAACTAAAGGATTTCCTTTCTCATATTCTGCTTTCCATAGTTTTAATGCTTCTGATATTTTTGGTGTAGGTGACAGATAAATACTTCCAAAACGACTCTAGTCTTTCTGCAGAACCTTTCCAAGTTTTATTTTCAAGAAAATAACTTACAAGTATTGCACCATTTATAGCACCTATAGAAGTTCCTGCGACAATATCAAATAAGGGTACATCGTTACTATCATCACTTTGATTTCTTTTAATTTTTTCATAAAGCGACTTGAAAACACCGGCCTGATAAGCACCAAGTGCTCCTCCTCCCTGTAATACCAAAGCTCTTTGGACTTTGGGAATAGATGATTTGTTTGATGTTGTCGTCATACTTTTATATATATAGCAAGATATATCACTCTTTATAACATCAATTTAGTTATCATTTAGTTCGCCGACATCCTCTCATATAATTAAGTATAGCCGTTTTAATTACTGAATATTATTTTTATTTAACAAGTGTTATGGTTTTTTCTTTTCTTCTATTTTCAAATTTGATTCTAGATATAAATATCCTGCAAAAGATCAGACCCACCGCAAATTGATTATATTGCTATCAGTCTAAATAGAGTTCTCTAGAGTTCTCTAGATGGATGATTTAAAGATAGAACCTAAAGATTCAAGATAAAACGAAAATATCCTCTACATGGAAATGATATTGGTAATGTATCTATTTTAAAGTGTAATAAAGACACCAAAATAAAAGCGATATCCAAAGATGATGAAGTTTTTTAATTCTTTAAGGTCAACACAAGTATAAATCCATATTATAATAAAACATCAAGTTTCAATGATTTTCTTTATACCTTATGCTATTACTATTGTATAGTTCCTTTAATAATCACTATAAGTTTGATATTATTTTTCAAAATTTGCTCGCTTTGGATTGATGATTCAATATACATATATTCATTAAAAAGCATTTAGGAAGATTAAAAGCGCCATATTTGAAAAACATGGTCTAGAGAAATTAAAGGTTATAGAACATAGATAAACCAGAAATAGGTAACAAAGAGGTATAATAAAAGTTAGGCTTGCAGGTGTAAATCCAATATACCATACTATAGTCTCTAATGCCGAAAGATTAAAGCCAATACCTCATATTCCAGGTGTAGAAATAACTAGTATAATAGACAAAGTGGGAAATTATGTAGAGAAATTTAAACCAGAAAGACAAAGTAATTGTATTCAGTAGAGTATTTGATTCTAATTGCGATATGTGTTTAAGTGGCAAAGAAATGTTATGCAGAAATGGCGGGGTATTTAGCGTTGTTACTAATGGTGGGTTCGCTGACTATATTTCAGTACCGGAGAGAAATGCATTCAAAATATCTGATGATATAGAATAGGGTATGACTGCAAGCCTACCTGTAATTGGATTAACACTCTATCATGCTTTAAAGGAGACATCATTAAAAATAAATGAATATTTGCTAGTCTTTGGCGCATCTGGAAATACAGGAACTTTAGCAGTTCAAATAGGTAAGAGAATGGGAGCGAAGGTTATTGCAGTTTCAAAAGATGATTGGATAAGAGATTTTGGTGCAGATTATATTAGTATATAAAAATAACCTTTGAAAAATTGATATAACTATAAAATATCATTTCTTAAAAGTAATATGGGAAATAACTATGAAAATGCTTTTGCATGATTCATTAAATAGTTTTTCATTATCGTTTTAGATGTAAGAATGTGACACAAATAGTCATAAATTCATTGGTTTTGTTATGAATGAAGTATATCTTTAACCGTATTTCGAATCATACAACAAAGCACTATGAAAATACAAAGTTTAATAAATGTAAATTGGTAATATGCCATTTATGAAAAGTGATGATAACATCCATCAAAAAGATTACTTATTTATGTCCAAAATGCCTAAAAACATAGAATTTATCACAACAGTATCGATTCTATTGATTTTCGGGACAATTAGTGTATTTTTGCCTTATATAGTAAATGAAAGAGCTAATGCTCAAACTTATAATAACTTTATTAGTTTTCCAGATGTAAACGTAACAAACAGTAATAACCAAAATGCATCATTGGATTACGAGTTCCTTTTGGTAGGAAATAACAGCCAAAATCTATTGGAAGTTAAAAATCCAGATTTTGGATTGAATCAACCTTTTGTAAAGTTAATTGAAGGTCAAAAATATATAGTAGCTCCACAAAATGATCAAGATATTCAGTATAAAAATATTTCTATAAAATTAGCTCAAGTTCAATTTGTTTCACCAGATGTAACTAATTTAACGGATGCTGATCCTGAAAATCCCGACGACATGACATTAGTGGCACAAATTGAACTTGCTCATTCTGCAAGCGGCAGCAATACTAGTTTTGTAATGCCATCTAACTTACCTCCAGGAAATTATATATTATATGCTTACCTTCAATATCCCAATGGCATTACTGGCGTATTTAGCAATCTTGCAACAGTATCAAAAGGGTAAGTTGTTAAATAAAAACTGTTAGAGAGACATTTACCAAAAAAATTAATACTTTTATTATTCAGATGCTTTGTTAAAAACTCTTTTTGCAATTTTTAGAAATATTGTTATTATTTTTATTATCTTTGATTGATATTTAATTTGAAAATTTTTTAAATATTCCACAATTTATCAAGAACTATGAATTTATTATCTTTACAACAAATAAAATCTGGATGTCTGAATTCAAAAGTTTTGTTAAAACTACATTATGAATTTTGAACATCGAATTTAGTTTAAGTATCCATTTTATAAAATAGCAATATATTTTTATTGCCCATGATAATAATATTATTAAGGTATGTTGAGGGAAGCTTTATCTTTTATTTATTATTCAAATAATTTTGCTTTTTACTTATTTGATATGCCACTTACATAAAATATAATTTAGTTTATCTTTTTGATAGTAAAATTATTTTAAAACCCATTTAACCAAATAAATATATTCAAATTAAAATATATTAAAGAGAAACGATATGTCCAAGTTTATACCAATTTTATATGGAATATTATCTATGTCTTTATTTGCATTTTTTATTCACGTATCGCCAAATTACATACATGCAATTACTCCTGCATTAAATGGTACCAATCAGGATGATTTTTTAGTGCGTACAAATGTAAATCAAGCCATAAATGGTGGTCCTGGCGATGATGTTATATTTAGCAATAATGGTAACGGTCCAGTGAATGGTGGGCCAGGTAGTGACATCATATTCGCTGGACCTGGTGGAAATGCCTCTATTAATGGTGGTCCTGGCGATGATACAATAGTTGCTACAAAGGGAAATTTCTCCCTTGATGGTGGACCTGGAGCTGACACAATAATTATAAATGGTGGCAAAAACACTTTCAAAGATCCAGATGGTAACGATACTATATTTATCATTTCAGGTTCAAATCATATTCAGGGAGGACCTGGGGACAATATTATATATGCTTTAAATGGCACCAACACCATAAATGGTGGCCCTGGCGCTGATACAATATATGCTTTAAATGGCACCAACACCATAAATGGTGGCCCTGGCGATGATATGATATTTTCTTTGGGTGGGAATAACACTGTTCGAGGTGGCCCTGGCGACAATGTAATTTTTGGCGGCGCTGATAATAATATTCTTGTAGGTGGTCCAGATAATGATTTTATTTATGGCAATGGGAAAAAAGATACACTCATTGGTGGATCTGGAGAAAATGTGCTAATAGCTGGTAAAGGTAATGATACGCTTATTGGTGGACATGGTATTGATCATTTTATAGGTGGAACTGGAGCTGATCACTTTATTTGCGGTTCCGGTGAAGAAAATATAGTAGGCTTTAATGCAAGTAAAGGCGATACTAAAACCGCAAATTGTAAGAATTTATGAGGATGTCTTTATTATGGAGGAAAAATAATAGATTTAAACTAATACTATTTTATTAAAAAGAAAAATTGATTGGTTTCAAATTTTTATAAAACAATCAAGTTCTTTCTATCCATATC
Source organism: uncultured Nitrososphaeraceae archaeon (assembly GCA_963838615.1). Classification (GTDB taxonomy): domain Archaea; phylum Thermoproteota; class Nitrososphaeria; order Nitrososphaerales; family Nitrososphaeraceae; genus Nitrosocosmicus. The sequence goes on along the minus strand of CAWISD010000018.1, from coordinate 33,887 downwards.
TTTCCTTTTATATTATTTGATTTAGAGTCTAATAATTAGACCTATTGTATATATCACTAACTTACCTATTGACAAAGATTATAGCTGTTATTGTAAACCTTTAATTAAAATAAATTTATAGCAGTATGTAAATCAATGTTTTATGATATAGTTGGTTAATTTATACTTTAACAACTCATAATTGAATATTATTATACGAATTTTAAAATAAAAAAAAATCTGAATATCTATATAACTATATCCTTTCAACATCTATATCCGTTCCTCAATATGGATTTTGATTTCTCTATAGATGATATTTGCCATACAGAACTTCTAACCTCTAGAAATACAATATCTATTAATGTTTTATTAGATAATCTTGACTTTATAAAGATGTAATTTGTTCTTACAATTTCTTTAACATGTATTAAATTGCTCATCAATCATATCTGCCCAACGAAAATATGGGTAATAATATTGTTATTAGGATAATTTTCCCTTATCAACGATTTATTATATATCCATATATGGAGTATTCCCAAATTCCTCTTTTCGAACTAGGTTTCTGAAGGGTTTGCTATTGAGAAACCATGGTGCGTTTTGTGCCAAACTTGAGGTTTGAATATAAATTCAATTATTGCTATTAAACCTGCTATACCTAACAAAATATTATAAAAAGGCATAAGCAATATCAATTTGTATTTTTTTTTAGCATAATGACTTTGTCTTAAAGCAAGAAAACTTACTATTAAAACAAATGATACTCCAATTATAAAATTGAATAATGTTATATAAAAGAGAAAAAAATTGTAATCATATGCATCATATATGAACTTTGCAAAAGGGATTGGAATATCTAACAGTGTTAATATTACTATAGAAAATATTATCCATCCCGGCAAGGCTATCATGTTTATTACAGGTCCAATTAATTGATATAATAAAAAAATAAAAGATTTAATACCAATATCTCTTATCAAATCTAAAGGCCGTTTATAATGGACTTTAAAGGTATAAAGAAAACCTTTATTCCATCTTATTCTTTGTCTAAGCCACGGATAAAGTTTTGGAGGTGCTTCTTCCCATGTTGTACTATCAAATGGTACTGTTTTTCCTTTGACCCGTGCATAGGCGGGTTCCCAAGTCTGCATCTTCTGTAACATTTTTCTCATCCCAGCCACCTAATTTTTTTAAAACTGACGTTCTGAAAAAATTACTTGTTCCTCCTAAAAGAACTACTAAATTGCTATGATATATTAAAGGTAGAAGAATGTTAAAATGGACTAGATATTCGATTGAAAAAAGTTTTGTAAGTAAAGATTGATTTGTATTATAATATGCTAATCTGCCTTGTAAACATGTACATCAGGGTTTTTTTCCATATATAAAACCATTCTTCTAAGCTGATCTGGTTGTGGTCTATCTTCTGCATCATAGATAATAAGAAATTGACCTTCGGCAAAAGATAGGCCTTTATTAAGTGACTTTGGCTTTGCACGAGCATTTTTAGGATTTAAATGGATATAACATAACTTTATTATTGTATTATTCCATAACTGAACCTTAATAGGTATATTATCAGAATATTCTACATGTCCTCCAGGTATATTTCTATAAGGGATAGATAAAAGTGATTTAATAGTAAGGTGGTCATCTGGTTCAACTAATAATTGTATATCTAGCTTGTCTTTTGGATAATTAAATTCAGAGATGCTTTTTAAAAGATAAGGCAAAGTTATTTCTTCTCTATAAACTGGAAGCAAAATGGAAATAACGGGAAATTGAAAATTTTTTACATTGTAAATATCAAATTTCACATTTTCAGTCTTTGGTTTTTTACGTGCATATTGGATAAGAAAATAGGAAAGAACAATAGCTTGAGAAAATAAAAAAATTTAGAGATACAAGTATATATAATAAAATTATTAGCGAAGTAATATTCAAAAACCATCACCCGAATACAAAAAACAGAGAACTAAATCTATTTTCACGTTAAAATGAAGTTCATTACCCGTATTTAATTTTTTTAAAATTATTATACCAACCTTTTAAATTTGAAAGTTTATTGAACAATTTTGCCCTGTTGAATAACTATGAAATTTGTTATCTCTTATAATTTATTATCAAATAAAATATTCTTGCCACATTGGCTCAATCTTGAGGTAATTTGTTTTTTTGGCATGAAAAAATGGCATTTTAATACTATAGAAGAGGCTAATTTGCTATATATCGAATTGAATTAATTGAATTTATAAAAGAAAAAAAGTTATTGGCGAAATTAAAAAAAATATGATGATTGATTTTATATCTATTTGCTACATTTAAAATGTACAAGTTTTTTATAAGGTTATATAATAATTCGAAAAAAAGCAAGAAATTCATTCACTCAAAATTGTATATATATAAATATAATTTTTTTAAAGGATAATATTCATGCATGTATTATATTAATGAACTCTTTAATACGTGTTATTATCTTTAATTAAAAAAGACTGACTTGTTTAAAAAAATGCTAAAATCTTTTGATAGATATATATTCTAAAAAGGAGAGATAAAATAGATAATATGTTTAATAAAAATATTTTTGCTATATTTCTTTTTATAATTTTATTACTGTCGATAGAAACACAAACTTATAATTCAAATATAACACATGGGATTGTAGCCAGCAAAAACAATACTCTGAATAACGCATTTCAAAAATATAAATTAAATAGTATAAAGGAAAATTCATACGGAATTAATACTTCTGATCATGGTCCTCTAAATGGTAATCTAAAAAAGATAGTTAATATTTCAAAAGACAATCCTATAAACACCACTATCTTCAAAGCCCCATCCAATCTTAGTATAAAGATTGCACCTCCAACAAAAGGAGTTTATCAAAGTGCTATCACTGATTTTGGGGGAACGGAAGATAATGTAACAGCAAAAAAGATTTTAGATTATGAAAAAATGATAGGAAAAAAAATAGTTTGGGCATATTTTTCAAACAATTGGGGTTCAGGAATTAAATTTCCAGAAAAATCTGTAAGGATAATTCATAGCTTAGGTGTAGTCCCATTTATCCGTATGATGCCTCGCACCACATTTACTGAGGATAAACCAGATCCTAATTTTACTCTTCAGAGCATTATTGATGGAAAATTTGATAGCAATTTAACAAAATGGGCTCTAGATGCAAAAAGAGTAGGTATTCCAATAATGGCTGAATTTGGTACAGAAGTCAATGGTCATTGGTTTCCATGGAGTGGTATACAAAATGGTGGAGGAATAACCAATAAATATGGAAATTCGACTTTTCCTGATGGTCCCGAAAGATTCCGTGATGCCTACAGACATATAATAGACCTGTTTAGAAAAGAAGGTGTAACAAATATTACATGGTGTTTTCATGTTTATCCTCCATCAGACGTTGGTGAACCTGGTATCTTAGATCAGCCATGGAATGCAATAAAAAATTATTATCCAGGCGATAATTATATTGATTGGATAGGTATCAGTGTATATGGATCTTTTGATCGTGGTGCTAATTGGGAATCCTTTTCCGGTATTTTAGATAATGCATATCCTCAACTTGTAGCCATTTCAAGTAAAAAACCTCTTGCAGTCTTTGAATTTGGAGTTTTGGAAGATCCACTACAAGGAAACAAAAGTGCCTGGATTCAAGATGCACTACAATCAATAGAAAATGGAAGATATCCACGGATTAAGGCTATAAGTTATTGGGATGAAAAATGGACTGATTGTGTTATAGTATGTATGCCAAAATTAAATGGTGAAATTGACCTAAGACTTAATTCATCAGCTTCGTCTATCGATACGTACAAAAAACTAATATCTTCTCCATTCTTTTTGACAAATGCACAATATCAATACGAGAAAAATAACTAGGAGGAAAAAAAATCAATAGTGAAAAACTTTCCATTTTTTAGGGTTATTGTTTTTGAAATCTTTTGTATTCTTATTTTGTGTAATATTTGTACAAGAATATTGGTAATTTTACTTTTTAAACAAGTAAAACCAAAATAATTCATCGGATAAATTACATTTCTGTTTATTATTTATTATATGATATATATTTGTAAAATTATGACTGTCTGTAAATCTAGAAAATGTATGATTATTTTGATTTTAGGTGAAGAAAAAACATTTCATTATTTATAATTTAATATAATGATATAACAATTTTGGCCGTATTGTTTGTATTTATATTCAAATTTATGAAATTATTGTATATTTACTTTAAATAGAGAACAAATTAATTAAAAAGATCTATTGAAAAACATATCTTTGCAATCCCAATCAAAGGCAGGGATATCGTTATATTATATAATATACTTATTTTACAAATCATTGGCTTTGGACGAAATTATTCAAAATAATATTAATTGGCTTTTAAATTCTGATATATGTATTAAAGAAGGTGAAGACAAAGGCGCATTGTACGGATGGAAGGATTTAACTAATTCTTCTTATCCATTTATTTATAGTGAAATTGTAGGTTATGCGATAACTTGTTTTTCATGGATTTATATCGAAAAATCCAATGATCGAGCACTGATTGCCGCAAGAGAAAGCTCCTTATGGATACGAAATAATATGAGATCTAATGTTTTAACCGCCGGTAAATTAACTAGGAACACTAAATTTGATTTAAAAGGCGATCTTTCAAATCAGGTTTACTCTTTTGATAATGGAATGATATTGATCGGATTATTAAATTTATACAAACTAGATAAAGATGCTGAGAATTTACAAGCCTCTATAAAAATGGCAGATACCTTGATTGATAAATTTTTCGATGGTACAAAAATGATTGCAATGTTAGATGGCTCACTCAATCCTTCAAATTACGGGGAGGGAAAATGGTCGACAATATCTGGATCCTTTCAAGCCAAGATTGCTTTGGGATTTTCAAAATTATTTAAGATAACTCAAAAATCCATTTACAAAGAAGTAGCTTATTCTCTATGTGATTTTGCTTTAACCAAGCAAAATCCAGACGGTCGATTTAAGACTAATGTAGAAGAAGATTTGACTTTTTTACATCCACATTTATACTCTTGTGAAGGTCTTCTTTATACCGGGTTAGATTTAGCAGAGGATCGTTATATTGAAGCAGCTATGAAAGGACTTGAATGGGCAATAAAACAAATGGATATAAATCACGGTTCATTACCACGAACCACCAAAGAAAATGTCGAACAGTCTGATTGTATGGCACAATTAATGCGACTTTTGATAATATGCTATGATGAATTGAAAAAGAGGGATGATTTTAATATCGATGTTATTATTGAAAAGCTCTATAAAAGTCTTGCAAGTTTATTTATTCCTGATGGAAAAGGTGAAGGCGGTATTAAGTATCAGAAATCTTCAAATCAAATATGTACTTGGTGTATATGTTCACACTTCAGGCATTTAGTTTTTTTGATGGATTGAAAGAAACAAATAAGATGTCAATGACCGATATGATGGAATATTATATATGAAAATTTAAATAAGTTTACCATTAAAAAATTGAATTTAAATATGAATTTTCTTTTTTCTTTTAGTTTTAAATGTTTTAGTTATTATTGAATTTAATTTAAAATCTTATTTAAATTCAAAATAAATATGTATATATGCAAAATTATTGTTATCTGAAACAATATAAATAATACTTATGAAATCTGCTTTGTTGCATGATTATTTTAATCGTTATTTGTTAACGTTTTATTGACAGAATTATAACGGAAACAGTAAAAATTATATTATCATTGTCCTAACTGAAGCATAGTTTTAACTATTTTTCGAATCATGCAACAAAGCAATGAAATCTACTTTTATCCTAGTTTCTAAGTTGTCTTTATAAATTATAATAAAAAATCTATAGTGTCTCTCAGAGTAGCAAGAGTTAAAAGTTGTTTAATCAGCCTAGAACAATCGTTTATGTTCTGCCATCATACATCTATTGTAAACAACATCAATTCCATTTTCTTTTGCTTTCTTTTCTGCTTCTTGGTTGTAAATACCTTCTTGCATCCAGAATACTTTCACTTCATCTTTTTTCTTTATAGTGTCATCTATTACAGAAAGCAAATCATCTGATCTTCTAAATACGTCAACAATATCTATCTTTTCTGGGATATCTGCAATATTTGGATATGATTTTTTTCCAAGAACTTCAATTACAGTAGGATTTACTGGAATAATATTATATCCATGCTCTATAAGATATTTGGGTACATAGTGCGATGGTTTTTGTTCATTTTTTGATACTCCTACCACTGCAATATTCTTTAATTGATAAAAATCCTTTATTTCAGAATCAGAATGTGAATCCGAGTCCATGATAGTAACTTTACTATTTATCATATTTATTCCTGATCAACTAGAAATTAGTTCCTATAACTTTGATTTTTAAAATTAATTTTAAAAAATTTTATAAATTATTGTGTTCTAATAGGTCTTAGATATTTGTATTAATATAAATAAAAAATAGATAATCTTTTCAAATCATATTCTTAAGTTGACTGGGACCAAGAAAAGCACTATGTTTATGATTAACTCTAAATCTATAGTCGAACACGTTTTATTCTTATTATGATGTTTAAACGAAATAGAACACCTCTTAGTTATCTTAGATATATATTCCAATTACTTTTTTGTTTCTTTGATTAAAAGAGACGTTCAAAAGACTTGATTATCAAAAGAACCCTAAAATGACCACAATTGAAAAGTATTATTTATTTAATTTAGGTTTTAAATGCTAAATTCTTCTCTATCATTCATCAAAAGCGCTAGATTGTTTATCAAAATTATGCAAACTTATTTTCGACTTTTATTTATATTACAATATTGTTATATGCTTTTTTTGCTTCCAGGTTTGTATAAAGGATCTTTTATATGCGTAGTAACTTGTACATTTTGTTTAATTGCGTCAATAAGGACCTGAATCTGTTGGTTTTGATGATTTATGAATGCAGTTGTCAGAGTTAATTGACTACCAAGATTCATGTCTTCGCTACCTGTAACAAACCCACCTGAAATACCTCCGAATAATGAATTATGCATCTCATGTATTTATTGATCGTTGTGAGCATATCCTAATATCTTTGATAATGTCCTGATAGTATTGTCTAGTTCGTCATTAGGGTTAACAATTTGCTTATACTCTCTACAATAGGATTGCCTCCTATCTCCATATTATTGAAACGGGATACAGTAATGTTAAATCGAGACGCACTAGCAATGACATGTAATGGGTATTTATATCAAGTTCTAGTTTCATATTGTGATTTTTATTACTTATGATTTTAAGTAAGGAAACAGACTATTAAATGATACCTATGTTAGAAAACCAATGATAATACATTTCATAATACATATTTGATATAGCGACATGATTGGATGATTAACGTATACCTCTCAGTTAAATTCTATTTAAGCAAAATTGATATTCTAAAATTGGTTCAACAAGATTCCCTTTTACTTTAACAAAATCAATTATTCCCTTTTTTATTTTGGCAATTGATAACTTTTTAGATATTTTGTATTTTACCAAAGATATTCTAATAATTATCCATTCATTAATTGCGAGAGACAAAAAAATTGGCCTATTTTAATACTGGAATTGTCATTCTGTTTCTTCTTTTTAATAGATATATTATACGGATTGAATTTTTCTTTTAGGTAATCACTGCAACTGTATTTATCATCTTTGCTCTTTTTAATAAGGTAGATACGTTTAATCTTTGGAATCCTCTTATTTATGACATTTTCGTGCTATTTATTTGAAAGAAGGTTTACAAACATTGTAAATGTTCCAGTTTTTTACTTTGAGTGCATGTCTATAATAGGGTTTACCATTTTCAGAGTTATCTATAACATGTAGATGACATCTGATGAATTGGTGGGGTATGAATATAGTACAGGATCATTGAGATTTTTCGTAGTAATACCTAATCGTATAGCTATTGAAAATATGTTAATGACTTCGTCGGCATGAGGGCCTAAAAGATGTGCACCCAAAATTTTATCACTTCCCTCCTCAACTAGTACCTTAAATCCAGAACAAGTTTCACCTACTCGTCTAGAAGAATACCATTTAGATGTATTTTTATGATTAATTTTATATTGCATTGCTTGTTCTTTGGCTTGATTTTCCTGCAAACCTACTGATGCAAGAGGCGGAATGGTAAAAACTACACTGGGAAGACCATTATAATTGACTTTCATAGTATTTCCATATAAGAGATTATTTGCCGCGATATTTCCATCATAACTTGCTACGGGAGTTAAAGGTAAACCGCCACTAATTACTGCTGCTGCAACATCCCCTGCTGCGTATATGATGGGATTTGAAATACTTTGAAGATATTCATTTACCTTTATACCTCTAGCAGTATATTCTATTCCACCTTTCATGAGATCAAGGCCTTCGATATTGGGCACTCTGCCGGCGCCATGTACCACCATATCAGCTTTCAGTGTTTTTATTAATTTGCTATCTTCTGTAGAACCTGAATTACTAGAAGCGTGAACAACCAATTTACTATCATTAGTAGAATATGATGATGGAGACCTCTCAATACTTTTAACTGTTGTTTGCAACATTATATCGATACCAATGTCTTGACTCTTTTTGTACTAATTGATTAACAAGATCAGAATCAAAGCGTTCTAGCGGTTGTTTACCTCTATGTATAATTGTGACTTTTTTTGAACCTGCACGAACAGCAATATGTGCAAATTCAAATGAAATGTATCCGCCACCGATAAATACAATATTATCAGGCAGATGATCACTATCAAACTCTAAAAACTGATCGCTTGTAATAACATTCTCTGATCCAGGAATGCCTAAATTAGCAGGTTTTGCTCCTGTTGATACTAAAATATGTTTCCCCGTTAGGATACTATTATTATTGTTATCCGAACTGTCCTTATATTCGATTTTAACTGTATCTTGACCAATAAATTTGGCATGTCCATGGAATGGAACAATTCCAGCTTTAATGTAACTGTCTTCTCTCTGCTTTGGGAAAGGGTCGGTAAAAGTTCTTTTAAATTTTATCAAATCATGCCATTTTATATGAATTTTCCTTGAATCACTTATACCTTTATTTTCGTGTTTGTGGTTCGAATCAATAGTCTTTGCTTCCTCAACTAGAACTTTTTTTGGTTCACATCCACGTAGCGCACATGTCCCCCCAAAAGGTAATGAATCTATAATGGCAACTTCCCATTCTTTAGAACGACACTCTGCAGCTACAGTGGATCCCGCTGTACCTGTTCCTATTACAATTAAATCAAAAATATTAGTATCAACCAATTATTAATCATTATTACATGGACCTAAAAGGATTTCTCTATTACTCTTATACTTGCGATATCTTTTGCATAATTGATCTAAATATCAAGTTGTATAATTCTAAATTTATATGCTATCTTTTTTCCTTTTATGCTTTTTACATATATTATATTTATATAACTTGTACATTTTAATTTCTATTTGTTTCAGATAAGAATAATTTGTAGATAAATAGAAAAGATATGGGTATTAGATGTAAAAGACCAAAACTGGAACTTGAACATGGACCAGATTATGATGACGGAAAGAAGAAAGTAAAGAACTACTACAAACAGATTGCATCAGCTCTTAAAAAAAGAAAGTGATGTTGTTAGTATTTGAAGATGAAACTATTGTAACGCAAAAGCCATGTATAAGAAAGTCAATGAGTTTTGAAGGTAAACAACAAAGAAGATAAGGCATAACGGTAGTAGAAAGAAATTCTCAATATACATATCCATGTTATGGCCTGACCAGCAGAAGAAACTGTTGTATGATTTCTATGACAGAATGAATTCCACTAATACGATAAATCATCTGGAGAATCTCAAGATATATGTTATGAAAAATGGTTGGAAAAGAATTGTACTGCTGGTATGGGATAATGCTTCATTTCATATAAGCAAGATGACAAGAAAATATGTCATTGCACAGAGAGAGATTGGCTTACTGCAATACACCTTCCAAAGAGGAGGGCTCCATATCTGAACCAATGAAAGAAAAGTAAATCAGAAGATAAAATCAGATGTATGTGCAAACAGATACTATACCAATATAGAAGAACAAAAAGATGCAGTATCCGAGTATCTTGATAGAAGATTTGGAAAATGGTATAACGACGTTTATGATGACACTTGACTTATACTTATTATTTTTCATCTTTAGGATGATTTTACCTACATCTTTACAATTTCTACAATCGAATCTATAACTACACCTCATCTTTTTGATAAGCCGAAATAGTTTTGACCAAATTAACAAAATATACAGAGCTCATCTGTGTATTCACTTTGAAAGAATAGGCATAATTACATTCCACATTCTTAATTATGTTCATACCTTGATTACCGATTTTTATCAATGCGATATAACTTTTCTGGATGCCTGGATATAAAATCTGACGAAGACGCTTATATTCTAATTTATATTTTTTGTTAGATTAATTACTCATGGGCAATAATGTATGTAGATGTTATGAAATCTTGTCAAGTAGTAAAAGTATAATTATAATCCATCTGTCAAAGGAAAAGATTTGTTCCCATTATAAATGCAATAAACAATAATATCCAAAAGATATTATAAAAAGAAAGAAAAAAAGTTATTTTACTGCTTATATCTATTTGTTTGATTCAAATAGTCCAAACATGTTATTTTCACTATCTAAGCATACTACAATAGAGCCCATATCTGGAATTCTGGTTTTAGGAATTATAACTTTGCCACCTGATTGCTCTATTTTAGAAGAGTATTCATCAATAGAAGAAATAGTTATGTAATTTGTAACTGTATGCTGTGGACTTTGACGTTGCATCATTCCACCTGATAACCCTTCGTTTCCTTTATCATCTTTAGTTTCAAATATCCAATAATCTAATTCAGGGCGCACTGGATTTTTCATTTTTTGCATATTCCATCCAAAAACTTCTTTATAGAATTTTTGTGCTCTATTTACATCATCTGCTGGGATTTCAAAGTGTTGAATAGTTGGCATATTTACAAATCTTTCTCCATTTTAATCAATTGAGATTTATTCACTGATAAAACTACTATATGTTAGTATTAAAATAAGTAAGGGAGTAAAAGTATAGTTAGCATAAAGAGAATAAAACCGACAGTCAACTATATTTGCTAAATAGATGAGGCATGGTCATAATTCAAAATCACTAATCTTTATCCTATAATTCCTATCAGCCCGTCCCAAGCATATATTTTATTGATTTTGGATTTATTGTGTCAGTTTTACAGTTATAGTATACCATTATCTGATAAAGTAAAACAGATAATAGTACAATTGCAGATACCGTATGAAATCCAAGTACTGGTAATGGGTCTATTCTAAACACTGATTTGATATGTTCTATCAGTGGTTCTATCGATATCCTTCTCTGGCTGTATATTGCCTGTCCCAATACCGATTGATAAAAGCATACAATCTCAAGCCTCTTCTTGGAAGTGTTTTTGTATCTTTCAACAGAGGACAAACCAAATCTATTCCCAATGTCTTTTTGCTATATTCGTAAAGTTTCTTGTCATCATATCCTGGGTCAGCCATCATATAACATACAGATGGTAAAGAGAATGCTGAAAAAGGAGAATGATAAGATGTTAAAGGAATGTACATCTTGTTATCCTGTACATTAGCAGTAGTTACATCGGCTGTTAGAGGTACTTTGATCTCTTCCTGCTGCTGTTGTTGATGATGTTGTAAGATGTAGTTTATATCCAAATATCCTTCCTTCCTTGGTATGACGATATCCCCACCATCTTGCATCCGTATCAATGCCAGAGATAAGGTACTACTCCTTTTTTCATGGATGATTTATGCCATACACTACCCTTTGCTTTTATAGATTAATATCTATTGCTGTTATAGAATGGTCATCAACCATAACCAAACGCTCTGCAGCAAACAGGTATTCCATTGTTGATATCCTTTGTTTAATATCTGTAGAATGGTCTTTAGTCTTCTATCAAATGTACGTCTGCTTGGTATTGTTACTAATCCGCAGGCTAATGCTAGTTTACGGTTATATTGACAGTCTGTATTTAAAAAAATGTACAATCCATTGTTGGAATCCAGTCGAAACCATCATATCCTTACAATAAAATATCTCAAAATTATGGTTGATAGAGAATATACATATCATCTGCCATGTTTCCTCCTTGGTGAATAGGCCATGGTATACAACCTATCAGATACAGAATGTTAAAAAGGATAGACTCCTTTAATCTATCAAGAGCTAATCTTTGAGAAAGTATTTCTCAAAATCATATCTCAAGGGTTAGCTTTAAGCTGTTGTATAGTGTATCAAGAGATAATTTGAATTATGACCACGCCTCAGATAGATAAACTAGTATAATTAAAAATTTTAAATCCTTTTTATATTCTAATATATATGAAATATTCAAAGAAAATGGAAATATATATTTATTCTTCTAATTTAAGAGAAAATGAAAGAATTCTATCATACTAAAAAAGAATTAGAATTTGTTGTAGAGGAATCGAATATACATGTATATTCAAAGTGGAAAGAATATGCTTTTAATTTTCAATTCTAAAGTTACGACTTATAATGAAGATACTAAACATGATGCCAGAATTCTATCTAAACCAATTAGCAAAAGTTAGCGAACTTCCATTAACAAATAGTTTCTCTTATTAAGATGGAATCTTTTTGTTCTGAAATAGGCAAATATCTTGTTTTTAAAATCTGCAAATGATTGATAATATTTCAGCACAAGTAGATCTCGTTTGGCTATATTCCATACCTCCTTTTCCATTACCATAAATTCAGGTGATTCGGTAGTTGGAAGATATACTAGGATTAGAGTATTCCTGTTTTATTCAAAATATTTGATCATATTTTTTGATTTATAATTAGGAGACGCTTTATCCATAAAAAGATGGTATTTTGGAAATCTGGTAGGCATCTTCTTTAAAAATGATAAAAATGTATCTCCGTCGAATTGGTCCTGTTAACTTAAGATATTATTTCTTTATTGTATTTGTCAATGAATAGATTAAACCATTGTTTGAGATGGTTTAATTTGCACTTGTTCTTTTTACGAGGAAAGTAGTCATCAAACGTTTCGATTCTATCCTTTATGTAATGTATTGTTCTTTCAATAATACTTTTCTCATCTTTATAAAAAGAATGAATATGATGATGTAGTTTCAAAAACTTACATGCTTGCTGTGGATACCATGTACCCCCACCATCTGTGGAAATAGGATGTTCGCCATATTCATTTACAATGTTAGATAGAAAACGTTCGGATACAACAAACATATTTTTCGCTCTTTTGATATGCTAGTTGAAAGAATTTCTCTATCTTTTGGTTCGATAATGGCAACCCAATCAAAACCATATTAATTCAGAGCCTGCTTTTATAGCAGTTTCATCTTTTTGTATACAAGAATATTCCTCGATATTCTTCTTTTTCTTTTTAATTTCTTTGGTTTGTACTTTTGAATCCAGTTCCAGATAGAAACAAGATGACTTATCTTAACTACATGTAAAAAAGATAATACTTTTGCAGCATTTCTAAATGATAAACCTAAAAAGTACAAGTACAATCCATAACCTATAATTTGTGAAGGCGTTCTAATTCTAGACTATAAAAGAGATGGTCATTTTAAAGCTATAGGTTTTTCCTTAAGTTAACAGCAATGTAAATACTTGAATAATCTTTAATGTAAAGAGAATGTGCTTGTTTAGATTTGTTAATTTTTAAAACTTTGAGAATATATTAAAAAATACAACAATAATTTTGTTGATTAAAACAAGCAGTATTAGTTTACAGAAGTACATACAGCATTCTTTACACAACTGTTAACAGAGCTGATTAACCTAACTATAACCATTTATTAACATCAAACAAATGATAAAAATGCCGTTTGAATATTTATGTTAATTGGTATACAATAATTCATTTTGCTTTTGAAAACAAAAAAGATGATCTTCTAGCATTCAAAATGTATATTCTATCAAGAATACTGAGATAGAAAAAGAAATAACTTGGAATATGCATATCTATCTATAAATTTAGAGCTAGATGGTAATTTAGGAAAATAATATCTGATGATTTTCGGTCTGTATGGTAGATCAGATCTAATAAGGTGGAAAATTCGTAACTTTAATAAAATATATTCTCAATACCTATTCATATTTCCAAACACAAAATTTTGTTTATCTTAAATAGTAATTTGTATTTTTTATTTGTTTTCTATTTAACTTGTGTACAATAGGTAAAAGTCTCTACACACGACCATGCTAATATCAATGACCTTTTAATTAGTTTTTACTATGAAATAAAGATCTCTAAAAAATTTGGAATAATGTGTCAATTTATGACAATTCAAAATATCATAAAGATATCTTTGGAATCTCAGTCGGTATCTATAGCTTGAAAATAATAATAGATCTCTTGCATAATTAGCACCATTAGAAAAATTTCTACGAATGCAACACATCTTTATCGTAATCAGCAAATTAAAATGTAAATATTACAAAATATCATTGATAATCTATAAAATTTTGATAGGTGTCTAATTATGCAAGAGATCTAATGTATTCAATCTTCCATGAATAATGCAAGTATTTGAGTAAAACAAATGAGTATAGTAAAAAGGTACGTTTTACAATGATTCAATTCAATGTTTTTTAAATACTTTAGTTAAAGATAATCGTAATGGTAGAAACCAAAAGAGTTAAAATAAATTTGGAATTGGAAGTAGACATACCCGAAGATATAATTAAAGATAAAAGTAGATGCGATAATGTGAAAGAAGGAATTATAAAAAGTATCAGTAAAGGGCTATATGAACAAGGCATAATTTTTCAAATAATTAATTCTAAATTTGAACAATAATTGTATAAAATTAAATCATCATTTCATTATCATCTCCTAAACGTTCATATATTTTCTATAACCTTCATCAGCGACATGCCATGATATTGTCCTTTTTTTATAGATCATGGAGTAGCATATTCTTCTATTATAGTTTAATAGGGCTATTTACCTTTATATTTAAATTATTATCATGATTGGAATATACTTTTTTATCTTTGCTAAATTCATTCATTCTTTAAATACTGTGTCCGTTACACTTAAAATACAAAAGGGAATAGTTAAGGTATATTATTAATTTCCTTTCAATAATTCTTGAACAACTTCTTTAAACTCTTTATCATTAAGTGGTGGAATGTTTGCAATCTTGAGGTTTTGTTCAACGTGTTCTGGTTTCTTATGACCTATAAGTGGAGCAATAACAGAAGGACTAGAACGTATTATCTGAATCAATTTAGCAACTTGATCAGTTAATCCCATATAGTCAGGAATTTTGGCTCTAAGTAAACGACTTTGAAACAATGGAATGCTAGTAAATACTTTTATATTCAATCTTTCTGCAGCCTCTAATATCGTTAAATTTTTTTCTGATCCAACGATTTGATTTTTAAGTAACAATGCTTCGCTATAAGCCAAGTTGTAAGGAAGTTGAATAAATTTAAATCCATGTTGAATACCACCAACTTTTTTAGCGAGATTGACAACCTCTTCTAATGATAAATATTCTTTATTATTTTGTTCTACTCTGAAACAAGTCCAGGTTGCCATTCCATAATATCGAATCTTATTATTTGCTCTATATTGTTCATATACTTCAAAGACTTTTGAAAGCATTTCTGTGAATTGATCTTTACTAATGTCATTATACCAGCTTTCAAAGGCATTATGTATATACACCAAGTCTATAGTACTCAGATGCATATTCATTAGTGACTTATCAATACATCTTGCAATATAGTTTGGATTGAGAACATTATATCCAGAACTTATATCTTTTGAATCAATTATACCAGTTGAAATGAACATATTTTGCATATATTCCATTACGTCTACACCAGGATAATCGCCATCGTTTGTAATATATCCATTTTTTGTACAAATAAATACTTCATTCCTTGATATAATATCCTCTTTTATCAAGCGGGATAATGCTCGACCAATACTTTTCTCTGATTTCATATTACGATAATTTATGGCTGTATCTATTACATTAACAGCACCAGATTTAATTGATTCATAAATCGCATTTTCCATGGCCTTATCGTCTTCTATGTTTGGTTGTCCAAGGTATGTCCCCATACCAATGCTGGATAGATATAGTCCATCAAAAAGACGAAAGTGATTAGATGGTTTTCCCTTTTTAATTGCATACTCTGTATATTTTTTAGTTCCGCTAGAAGTTGCATATCCATTTAATACTTCATATGTATAAGTCAATTATAACTCGGTTTACTGAATTCTTAAATTAATATGTTTAATATTGTATAACCCTGCACTCATTTTTCTAATTACTGATAATTACTGCGTATCATTTGGCTATTTGTAGTTACCAGCTGGCGGAATCTATGATTATATCATAACCACTGCTGATTATCTTCAATACAGTTATTATAGAGTATAACCATCAAGTATTTGCTTTAGTATAAAATATGTAATACTTGAATCTATAAAATAAAAATTTTAAATGCTTTAATAGGTTAATAAACCATTTTAAACACTATATTCAATGACTATAAAGGGAAAGATAGCAACAGTCATTTCGATGATTATTGCCAACCAAATTATAAAAAGAATTTTTGGAAATAAGAAAAGAAATAAGAAAAGATCTGTTTAACAATTATTGTACATAGGTTTTAATTTTAATATAATAATGATATTTTAAAATGGTAAATCTACAATATGAAAATGGATGAAAATATTCGTACTTATTTCCATCTAATAACTTTTTTTATATTAGCATTTCAATTAATAGATATGAATATCTTATTAAAAACTAAAGATGATAATTATAAGGATGCAATAATTATAAGATAGAATTTATCGTCTGATACACAATTTGTTTCTATATATTAGCAACGATCGCGTGAATATGGCATTACTTTTTTCCTTGAATGCCAATAAAAAATTGCAAATACAAAAACAAGGATTTATCTTTACGCTATATCTTAAAATGATGGCTATAGCGTTGATAAAGACTGACCTTGGAAAAAGAAATTTTGGAGTAAATAAAAAAGATTAAAAACTAAGATGACATATTCTGATAAATTTTTAATACTACTGTTTCTAAAACATGTCTAAAAAATAGGTTAAATTATAATTAGAGTAGAAATAAAATCTGTTAATTCTTGACATAGTAAAATAGATTTAATTTAATTAATAATGATTAGAATCATGGTTAATGTCTTTGCTATAATGATTTGCATGTTTATTTTGCAATTCCTTTTGTTGTATTTCTTTATCTGTATCCTCTGTTTTCTTTCTATTACGGGTCGCAAATCCATACCCAAATGCAATAGTTATAATTATGATTGCTAAAATAGGGCCAGTTAATGGTGGAATTGTGTTTGTATTAGTTATTACAGAATATGATTCTAAAGATGCAATTGTGAGAGCTACCCCACTTAGTGCATATGACATGTACTTGAATACTTTGGTGTCAAGTATTCTAGAAAATGCAGAGCGAACTACTATGCTGTCTAGCGTATCAACAAAGATCATCCCTATGCCGAAAAATCCTACAAGAACAAGTGCAATTTGTATCCGAGTGCTGCAGAAACCACAGCTGATAACGTAAGAGCAGAAATCTGAGTAGCTGTATCAAATCCGATACCAAATACCAACCCTGTAACAAATGCAGAACCAAGAGGCCCTAGTATATGGTTCTAGCCACTACTTTGCTTGCAAGAATGGCGGAACCTGTTTTACCCCACCTTTTCATCGAATATATGTTGACAGATCCGATCACACCCAATGAAATAGCCCCTATAACACCACCCCAGAATGAAATCTCGTCTATTTTACTACTAGTGGTGCTGCCTACCACATATATTATCAAAAGCATTTCAGATAACACTGCTAGTATATGACCAATACTAAATCCAAAACCAACCCATCGAGCTCTTTTTTTTGCATTATGCATTCTTACAAGGTTATCTATTGACGTGATGTGATCCACATCCAATGCATGACGCATTCCAAACATTAACATAGAAGGAATTGATACTTCAAGGAAAGTTCTTAAATCTGTGATGGGCATTTATATTATTTCTCCATATGTTGTCATCTTTCCAATAACGTGCTTCTTTTCTCATCTATATAAACTGGTGGTTGGTTTATCCAACAAATAGTAGGATATATTACGATTGGTAAATAAATATAATTAAATTAGAGGAAATTCTTAATTATTTTATAAAGTGTACTTTCTAGGATAGATAAAAAATGCACATGTATGTCAAGGCATTAACCCAAATTGCAAGTCGATATGCTCCAAGTAGGATGCTATCTTTTGAACTGGTGCATATTTTTAAGGTATTCCAGCTTTTAAGTAAAAATGAACATATAAGCAGAGCCTTATTATGTGAAGAATTATCCCTTGGAGAAGGTTCTGTAAGAACATTAATAAAACATTTGAAAATGCAGAATTTGATTAGTTCTACAAATCATGGAACTACTCTAACAGAAAAAGGAAAAATAATATCTGGAGTACTTGTAAAATCTATACCTACAGAAATTAATATGCCAAAATGTTCTATTGCTCTAGGTAAATTCAATTATGTAGTATTGTTAAAACAAGCTAGTTTTGCTATTAATTCCGGTATAGAACAAAGAGACGCTGCAATAAAAGTGGGGGCATTGGGTGCTACAACACTAATATATATGAATTATAAATTTGTCATGCCTGGAACATCTTCTTCTATCAACGATGATGATTCACTTCAAAAAGTAGAACCAGATATTGTTAAGTTTCTAATATTTCATTTACAACCAGAAGATGGCGATGTTATAATTATAGGAAGTGACAACCAAGAATTGCTTAAAGCAGAATTTGGTGCAAAAAATGCAGCTCTATTTACTATAATGAATCATGATAAACACACATATACATGATTCATCAATCTATCCTGAATCCAATGAAAATTTAATTAAAAAAAAGTATCTTTATTGTGTAGTGTATTTCTTTATATTTCTTTCATCAAAAGCCTTGCATAGTTTATAATCTACAAAAATCAAAACTAACATGAATAAAAACTGCAATTAAAGGTTTATTTACTCCTATATATTTGCAAGGATAAAACCAAACCTATCTGCAAACATTGTTTCAAAAAGTTCTGTTTTGTTATAACAATATACTTATAGGTGATTTTATTACAGGTGGTATTTATGTTAAATCGTCTGCCATTAAAACTATGTCTATTATTTCTTAGCAACATCTATATTGTTTTTCCAATTGCTAATCCAACACCAGCTTCAAAAAGTGCAAGAACATATTTATGCTCTCTCCAGCATAATTACAGTTGTAGATTGCTTTGTTGCATGATTCCATGTTCGATATACATTTAGTGAACATCCTTTAAGAAATAATATGAAATGGTCCATCTATAACCAATCTTTAGTTAGAAGAGGCGAAATTATAGCTGGGATTTGACGTCATTAACAATTGGGATTCAGAGTGAAAAGAAATGAATAAAGACAAGGTTGGATTAGGAACCGTTTCATCATTCAAACACTTTTCTTCTTCTTGCTTGGTTATGCCAAGGCATACTTTCATTTGCCATACAGACAAAACGAAGAGGGAATTGCACAAGAGGACATGCTAAAGGAAAATTACCTTCTATTCCTGGTTACAGTACAATAAACAGAAGAATAAACAGGTTATACATCAAGGTAAAAGATACGACAGATAGTAAGGAATTCAAAGATGATTACCTCATCATCGCAATAGACATACCGGTATTAAAATAACAAACAGAGGCCAATGGATGAGAGAAAAATGGAATATAAAAAATAAGAAAGGATATTTAAAAATACATGTGAGCAGTTAATGTGAAGACCAAAAAAATTCTTTCGATAAAGGTAACTGATGATGAAAATATCCATGATAGTAAGGAGTTACCAGAATTGGTTAATGATATTGTAAAATCAAAGAGTATGACAACAGCAGCAATAGGCAAACTCTTTGCTGATGATGGTGCTTATAAAGGTAATGATATTTTTAGGTATCTGGGAGACATTGGAATCTTGCCCTGCATAAAAGTAAGAAAGAATGCTAGAGTTGGATGGAAAAAACGGAACATTCTAAGAAACCTATCAGTCATATCTCAGAAAAAGGATTTGCAAAAGTGGAAGGATAGCGAAAGCTATGGACATAGATGGATTGTTGTAGAAACTGTGTTCTCTTGTATAAAAAGAATGTTTGATGAATATGTTTATTTTGTTAGGTTAAAGAATATGATACAGGAAATGATGTTAAAAGCATCACTGTATAACAAAATGATATCTATTTAGACAAAACAGATAGTAAAATCGAGATTTTAAGAATCATGCAACAAAGCACATTAGATCAATAAATCACTTGATAATGATATTGGAAGTATCATTGATAATGAATTCACCATCAGGTTGATTTTGTAGGTTTTCGATTTGGTCTTGGATAACAATACTGCTGATTCTGCTGCTGCTTTCAATGATAATAGATTCATGCTGTGGAATATTTTTACAAATCCAAAGACAAAAAGCAACAAGCCCTGCAGTTATTTCATCAATGATATTCTGCATCTCGATGTATGGTGGCTGAAATTCATACCCCATTCAACAGTATAGGAAATTATCTTACCTTTGTTAGTGTCCACAAAATGTCGGCTGAAGGCATAATCATCAGATGCACCGGAAGTGGGATATAGATCATCAGATGATTTGACAGTGTAAGAGGTTCCCCTAACTGCTTTAATTCCATTACGCATAGTACCGGCAAGTTCAATGGCCAAAGCATAGATCAGATGATGGAATATATTCTTTGTATTCAGAAGCGCCGACAATTCCTGATGAATCAATTATTCCCCTCATACCATTATAAGTAGTTTTCTGGAAATTCATATCTGGATCGGCCGTTCGATCATCATCATCTCCCCATGAATACAGAATATCAGGTCCGAAACTATGCAGATCTATGAAAAAGCCTATGTTAGAGAAGTTGTCAAAAATCCATTTGGCATTACGAGATTCTGGCTTAGAAAAGGCAGCTGACCCGTGATAAACTTCATGATCACAGGGATCGGTGGACGTATGGACAGGTGCAAAGGGATTGAAAAGAGTTGGAAAATTCCATAGAAAATCATAGTTGCGATTTATGTTGACACCTACGCAGTCACCAGAATTGGAGTTGGGTGAAGAGTGCACGATGGTTCTTGCGCCACCGAGGCATCCTCTCCAGTCATACTATAATTGCGTCCATCCGGATTTGCTTGTGGAAAGACAATGATATCAAGTGTATTTACTATTGTCTGGATATCCAAGGCCGAAAAATTTTTAGAACCTAATGTTATACCAGTATTGTTTTGATAAGTCTGCTCAATCAATTCCACAAATTTAATGAGGATGTCGGAGCTTCCCCACTCGCGAGCATGGACACCACCGAGAAAATATACTCCAGGTCTACCTATATTGCTGCCATTAGCAATCTTGATCGCATGGCACTGACGCCCTTCCCATGTTAGAATGGGCAGAGTAATGAGTTGGGTAAACGCTGTATATGGAGCAGAAGTAGCTACAATGAGGGCCGATTCTACTTCGTCAATGTTAAGATAACTCATAGTGATTTCTCCGAATTTATAAAAGGAGGAGAAAGAGAAGACTTACTTGACTGCTGCTGATTATACCGATTGCCCTTTCCCACTTCTTTCGGCGAGCCTTGCCTACCTCATCCAAATTCTCCAGTTTTTGAACGCTGTAGCCATTTTTTTCAAGTAATTGAATTTCATCTGGGATTGCCATAGCATCGATCAAATAACCAGTCTCTTTATTGTGCTTGATACCGTGATTGAATACCTGAATTTTGTGTTTTCGGACAAGGTCTGCCATTAATTCCTTACTGTGACCTGAAATCCGGATATGATAGCGTGTCATATACTTTTACTCCATTGTTCTAATGAGAAAAAGAGTTCTACAAATGATATTGATGGAAAAGTTAACTTATTCACATATTTAGCAATACTGTGCAATTATAAAAAGATATATTATTATAAAGTATTGCCTTTGTCCAGTTTATTAAATGAATATATACTCAAATACATCCATAAAAGCCATGATAGAAATGAATGTTATATTGACAGCATATTGTTTAAGATAAACATAGATGAATACCATTACAGGAGCAGCTAAATTCTAGAAATATCCATATTGTAGAAAATTTTATATAAATCAAAATTTCAAATATAAATACTACGGCATTAACATATCTTCAACCAAATAAAGGGAATACTACAAGAGAGATAAAAAAGCATGGATAAAAGGCATTAGTCATTATGATAATCCTGATTCCTGTACTCTAGATTTTTGTAGAAAGGATGCAGAAGGAATGTATGAATTATTAAAATCATTTGGGTATCAGATCCAAGACAATCATAAATTAATAGAAGAAGTAAAATCTGATATAATGAATAATGCAATTAAGGTTTTTTTTATAAAAAACAATGCATCTAATGACATCTTATTGTTTTATTTTTCAGGTCACGGATTGCTGAAGGTACAGTAAGAAATTACCTTGCAACATCTGATATATATCGAGACGAGCCCTACGATAAAGGATATTCACTTGATGATCTTAATACTACGTATAACAAAAGAGCAATAGCAAAAAGAATCGGTGTAATTTTAAATTTTTGTTATAGCGGAGTGGCCAAAGTAAGTAAAGGAAATGAGGAAGGCGAAGCCAATTTTGGAAGAGAATCTTTCCTATCAAAAATCATACGCAAAAAAAGAGCAAGGACATAGTATTTTTACACATTATCTGATAGAAAGTTTAAAAGGCGATTTAGACATTGTTGATAACGAGGGCAATGTTACCCCAGATTCGTTGAGAAACTATGTATATGATCAAGTTACAACGATTTTTCCAAGACAAAAGCCTATAAAAAAGTTGAGATTGCTGGTCAAATTATATACTTGCCCATTATCCATATAAAATAAAAATAAAAGTAACAACTAAAACAGAAAAAGATCCCTTAACTTCAATTATAGAACAAGCAAATAACTATTTTTCAAAAGGGTATTTTAAGAAAGCTATAGAAAAATATGAAGAGGCATTAAAATTCAAACCCAATAACGAAGAAGATCTTTATTATAGTATTGGTGATGCATATTATGAATTAAATGACAAAGAAGAAGCAAAAAACGACTATAAGAAACCTATCGGTATAAATCCAAAATTCATGCCGTCATGGAGAGCATTGGATTACTTGTAACTTAAAAGAAAAATCCCGATTGGGATTTTTGGATAATTGTTGTGGACATATTTTTGGGCATCATTTTCTTTTTACCCTATCCTTATGCGTTTGTTGTATTTGTAATAAACATATGTGCGGTTGTATGGAAAATTAGTTCAGAAAAAAGAACAAGAAAAGATAAACAGAGATATAAGAGAGAAAGTGAATATTCTCAAAATAATAGGCAACCTATATAATACAACATTATGATCTATTAAAAATATATCAATAGATCAATCATGTTCGGTGGGGATTAAGTTCCATATAGTATAGAGGTTCGGGATAATCATGAGTATATCCACATGGATTGAATCTGTTTTATTACGTGTATCTCTTTTTCAATGCGTTTAGATGTACCAAAATAATACTAATACATATCACTATATCAATCAAGATTTTCCCTTGATCCTGACGACTACTGGGCTTGAAAATAAGTTGACACACCTCATGATTGTTAAACTATATAATGATAAATCCCGTCTTATATACAAAAAGAGTGATATGAATTAGTAAACGTCATTAATCGATATATTCATACAAGAACCTAATTTGGCGAACAAATGTTAAGGAAATGAATTTGATTTCTCCAGTTACAGTATAAGACAATAAAACTTACATGAAATGTCCCATGGAAAGTGGGTCAGCTATTTACATTTATAGTCGACAGAAATGTATTTAATATCTTACCAATTTCTTCTGGATATTGATCCATTACTGCATGACCAGCATCTTTGATCTGTACCAGCCAGGCCCCTGGAATCTTTTCTACAATCTTTAAAGAATTGACATAAGGCTGGTATTTATTATCATCGGTTCCAGTTATGACCAACGTGGGTTTAGCCAATTTCGCTAGCTCATCACAAGCACCACTCCAGTTTGGATTGTCCTCCCAATGCTTTCCTACGATATTCTGGTTATTCGCTATTTCAGGGGGCAAACCAGGCTTTAATTGTTGTAATGTTGTAATGTTCGCTGGAATGACAACAGATTCAGGATGTAGTTTTATCCATCCTGATCCTAATGAGGCAGCTACAAGGGATTTTATTTCCTCCTGAGAAATAGGTACCTTGTTTAGAGATTTGTTTACAATATCAGATTGCAATTTTATAAATTCAGGTGGTTTAGGTGTATGATCTTTTCCACCACATGATGAACCAACAAGTACAAGACTGTTAACCTTATCTGGATACATCATTGTAAGCTGTTGGGCTAAATATGATCCAAGAGAATATCCTAAAACATCTGCTTTTGGTATTTTTAGAGCATCAAGCAAACCAGCTGAATCGTTTGCTAGTTGCTGATAAGTGTATGGTTTGAAACCAACTGTTGTATTTCCAATTCCACGTTGATCAAATGCAATTACAGTGTGATTTGAAGAAAGACTCGCTGGAAAGGACGGATCCCAGGCATCCATACCATCAGAAGCGCCATTGAAAAGTAAAATAGGCTCACCTTTACCAAACATCTTGTACGCAATATCAATGTCTCCAACACGGACTTTTTTCAATGGTATATCATGGATATTTACCGAATTCGTACTTTTGGAATTCATTTGGCCTGGATCTGGTTGACCATACGCTAATTTAGTATTGTCAAAATAACCATAGTTACTAATTGATGAGCTTAAGATAATAAGCGCTGATATTACTGCAATAAAGACAGATGATCTTTTCCTAACAAGCTTCTGATTTGACACAACCATTTAGTTGTTGCGATACATATAAAGTGGATCCCAAACCTAGACAAGAACTGAATTATCATCCTCACTTTTAGTTGGTATGATGTGTTTCCATCTAAGATAGCCTAAAGCCACTAACCGGACCCCCGAAGTCATTAAATAGACAAGCGGTTTTATTAGTAGATTGTTAAATTCTGAGTTTACTTATTTCCTCCAAGGTCAGAGCATATTCGTCCGTTGTCTCTTGAGGATTTTAGTAGAATAAAGCAAATAGAATAATACTAAGACTTTGTTCTAATACTAGTAAAGTAGTCCTCCTCCCTCCTTTATAAAAATGCGAATGATTTAATGTGATATACCAGTATCCTGTCATTCAAATCGTTACTAAAATAGAGAGTCTGGTTCGGTGGGACTAACTACAAATTTGTTTCTATTTCTACTAACATGACCTGTAGTCCAGTAAATGATCTAAAAAGTAATAGTTTTTTCGGAATAACCTCTTGTATGAAAGCAAAGAGAGAGTAGATCGATGAGGATCCAAAGGTCATAAAGCTATTTGCAAATAATTATGCAAGAGATCTATGATGTTTGATTATATTGATAGTTCATTTTGTTAAAAAAAATAATAATGGAAAAATGTTTGATGTAGATCAGTTCTGGAATATTCAAATAATATGATTTTACTAATATCATATGGGAAAATTAGAGGATCATTTAGTCGATGTTAAAGATGTATATGATTTCCATTTCTTACCTTAAATCAATTATCATTTTTTCAAGAATAGGAAAGGGTTACGCTATCAACTTGTCTGATTCAAAGCATCAAGAGCTTGCTTTTTACCCTCTATTGCTTCAGCATTCTGCGGATCAATAGATAAAGCTTTATCATAGTAGATAATGAGCTAATTGGTAGTTTCCCAATTTTACAAGAAAATTGGCTTTATTAGTTAAATCAGGAATATATCTCGGATCTGTATCTAAAGCCTTGTTGTAGTATGCTTTTGCACCTGTATGATTTCCTAAATTGTCAAGAGCATAGCCTTTGCCAATTAAAGCAAGAACATGTTTTGGATCTAAAGATAAAGCCTTGTCATAATAGGCAATAGCCTGTGTATAATTTTTTAATGCACCAAGAGCATTACCCTTGTCATATAATGCAAAAACATAATTTGGATCTAAAGATAAAGCCTTGTCATAATAGGCAACAGCCTGTGTATAATTTCCTAAATGATAAAGAGATAAACCTTTGTTATCTAATGCAGGAACATTTTTTGGATCGATAGATAACACTTTATCATAATAGGCAATCAGCTTCTGGATAGTTTCCTAATCCACCAAGAGCATTAGCTTTTTCAGTTAGAGCATGGATGTTTTTTGGATCAATAGCCAAAGCCTTATTGAATAATATAATAGATTCATTGAACTTGCCAATTTGATTAAGTGATACGCCTTTATTAGTTAAATTAATGGCTTCATTTAGTGTTAAATTATCGGAAATTGTGGATGATGATATTCCAAATGCTATTATAGTTAGTGACGAATAAAGAACTAATCCAAAAACTACAATAACTATTGATAATTCAATGTTTTGCAAAAGATCTCTATGATTTTTATTTTTCATTGTTATTTTATATGTTGAGAATATGAATATATTAGATTTCTTGCATAATTAGTATAAAACAGTTATACGATTAATAATTCATCAGTTTCTTGTCCTTGTTTTGATCTCCTATGACCGATTGTCCAAAAAACCAAAACTTTTCAAATCATTCCCTGGGCTTACAATACGAGTTCGATGATATCTACAAAAAGGAAATAACAAAAAGATATGAAAAATATGAATTAAAACGTTTATCATACAGAAGAAAAGAAGATAGACAAAGAAACATAGGTGTTGTAGGAAGACCATTCAAACTTAACTTAGAAAATAGGTTTCTTATGCTTTTGGTGTATTATCGTCTTTACATAACTTACACGTTATCTGGCTTTCTCTTTGATATGGATCAAAGTAACATTTGCAGAGATATACAAAAGATTGAAAACTTGGTAAGAGAATATCTACCAATTCCACAAAAAATATATAACAAAACAAAGAGGCTAAAAACACCTAAAGAAGTAGAGAAATATTTTCCAGGCTTTCTTGCCTTTATAGATTCCACAGAACAGCAGATACCCAGACCCGTAGATAATAAAAGAAAGGTATATTATTCAGGCAAGAAGAAAAGATATACCGTAAAGAATCAAATCATGTTAACAGCTGTGTAAACACAAGGATACATCCTCTTGTAAAATATTTGTGATTGCTTTGCCATGATTTTTATTATAAATATTCTTCCACTTGCTAACAGCCTGACCTATTTCTTGTTCGTCTTTAAATGTAGAATTGTTAATTGCCGTCTGTCTTTGTAACCATCATGACCATCTTACTTCAATCAAGTTGAGTTCTGGAGAACTGTACAGGCAGAAGAAATACAAATTTTATTCTTGGACAACATTTGGATATTTCTTTCTTTACCATCTTTGATTTATGTGCTGAAAGATTATCAAGTACAAGAAAGATATTTTGGATGTTCTTATCATATCTTTTATCTATTCTTTTTAGAAAATCAACAAACTGTTTTCCGGTCTTCCTTTTATAACAATGTACATGCATCTTATCATTTGTGTGGTCATAGGCTCCAAACACATTTAACAGTCCTCTTATCTTTTGAGCCTTCTCTATCTTTACCTGTGTTGATGACCATGAGGTACCACCATGAGTCTTTGCTGCTACTGGTCCTTTCTCATCTTCGTATAATAAGTACAGAATCTGATGAAGGTGTGTTGTACCTTAGTTGTTCAATGTACTTTTTTTCAAAGTGTATTCTGGATCATTGCTTCTTTTATTTGATAAAACGGTTTTAGATTTCCTCCCTCATTTTGTTCCATGCTTTAAAAGGATATTCCTTATTTCTGCAGAATGGCTAATTTTATCCACCATTTTTAAATCATACATATAAGAAAGCCTGCCAGTACGCGTAATGACCATCAAGTAGAAAATCCCAAACCATAAGATCTTGGATTTGATGATGTTATATCAACAATCTTCTTTTCTATATCATCATCAAACTTGTATTGCTTATGACTATATTTTTTTGATATGATACCATCAATCCCTTTTTCATTGAATCGATGTACCCATTTTCTTATGTTATTATCATGATGATTTGTTATCTTTCTTATCTGCGGTACTGTGTATCCTTCGTCTTTGAGCAAGATTATCTTGGCTCTATATCCTGATTTTGCATCTTCAAGCATCAGGTGTAAATGATTCTTCTCATCAATGGTAAGTATTCTGAGGAATGTATCCCTCACAGTATTACTAAAGAGCGGCAAGCTAAAGGTATTACGATATCTAAACACTCACTATTAATTTTACAGAAAAATATACCATACCTTTTACAGAACTGTTAACAATCGTGGTATTTTCTTCATAAATTCGCCTATAAGAAAGGAAAAATGCACGACTTATATTGATATATATAAGAGAATCATACTGTCATTCCCAAACAAGTTCTTAATGTAGTTGATCTTGGATATCTTGGTGTAGAAAAAGATTATCCTGTAGAACAACTATCCGCGTTACCTAATAGAAAGAAGAGAAATCTGGAACTATCACAAGAAGAAAAAGAGAATAACAAATTTTACTCTAGAAAGAGAATAGTGATAGAGCATACCATTTGTCGATTGAAAAAGTACAGGATATTGAGCGATGATATTTAGAAATAAATTGAAAAAATATAATAAAGTATTCGATATAGTTACAGGTCTGGTCAACTATAAATAATGAAACATCAAAATTAGAAATCAATATAGAATCCAAAAGAAATAGTCTAGATTGTTTCTAATTATGAAAGAGATCTACTATTGTTGTACTTCCTTTCTTTTATGATGATTTTCATTATTCTATAGTTTACCAGACCTGTAACTATATCGAATACTTTATCATACTTTTTTCAATTTGCAAATGGTATGCTCTATCATTATCCTCTTTCTTAGAATGATTTTTGTTATATCTCTTTTTCTTCTTGTGACAGTTCCAGATTTCTCTTCTTTCTAATAGGTAACGCGGATAGTTGTTCTACAGGATAATCTTTTTCTACACCAAGATATCCTAGATCAACTACGGTAACAACCTCTTTGGGAGTGACAGTGTAATTCTTTTTATATATCAAATATACAGTCGTGCCTTTTTCCTTTCTTACGGGCGACCTTATGAAGGATATAGCCACGATTGTTAACCATGATTTGATTCTTTACGGTATATCTTTTCTTCTTGCCTGAATAATATACCTTTCTTTTTATTATCTACGGGTCTAGGTATCTGCTGTTCTGTGGAATTTATGAAGGCAATAAAGCCTGGAAAATATTTCTCTACTTCTTCTATTGTTTTTAGCCTCTTTGTTATTTTATATATTTTTTGTGGAATTGGTAGATATTCTCTTACCAAGTTTTCAATCTTTTGTATATCTCTGCAAATGTTACTTTGATCTGATATCAAAGAGAAAGCCAGATAACGTGTAAGTTATGTAAAGACGATAATACACCAAAAGCATAAGAAACCTATTTTCTAAGTTAAGTTTGAATGGTCTTCCTACAACATCTATGTTTCTTTGTCTATCTTTATTGTCATTTCTTTTAGATAATGTTGTATTTCATGTTTAGAGCCTATCCCAAAATTCGATAAGATTATAACTCTTTTCCTCTTTTGCTAAGTTGTGTTCTGCATCCAGAGAAGGGAAGGTGTTAAGAAGAAAAATAAACACCCTACCATACTCAAAGTTCCTGATAGATTATGGGATGAGATTAAAAGTATTTTACCAAAGGAGAAACCACTCAAGACAGTTGGTCGGACCAATCGTACCATACAGAAAAGTGATCGATGGAATTCTCTATGTATTAAGAACAGAGGATGCCAATGGAAGATGCTACCTAAAGAATACGGATCTGGTTCTACTTGTCATCATCGCAGGTTTCAGCAATGGAATAGCCTTAGATATATTCAAAAAGACATGGGTAAAACTATTGAAAATCTATGATGATAAAATAGGTATCAACTGGACCTGGCAATCAATTCGATTCTATATCTATAAAGTCGCCTTTAGGGGGGCGATGACCGGAAATAATCCTACTGCTGATAGAAGCAAACTAGGCAAACAAAAAGACATATTTTAACAGATAAAAATGGAATACCTATATCTGCTGTCATATCTTCTTCAGCTAGTACACATGACATCAAACAAGTAACAGATGTGGTGGATAATGCAGTTATCCATAAACGACCATCATCATATAAAACTAAAAAAAAAGGAAGAGAAAGAAGAAGGAAACTTACAACATCTATGTCTTAGATAAAGCATATAATTCCGAACCTGAAGAAAAAGAACTAATCAAACGAGGATATGTATTGCATATTACTCCAAAAGAGAAAAAGAGATGAAAAAGATAAAGAAGAACATGAGGAGATCAAGATTATAACACAACATTGCTCAAATCGTAAAAAACATTCTGCAAAAAGATGGGTTGTAGAAAGAACCAACTCGTGGCATAACAGGTTTAGAAAACTGTTAACAAGATATGAGAAGAAGGTAGAAAATTATCTTGGATTAGTACAGTTATCATGTTGTATGATCATTTATAGAAAGATAATTTTGGGATAGGTTCTTACTATATCTTTTTGTTATTTCCTTTTTGTAGATATCACCGAATTCTTGCATTGTTAAATCGGTGAATGATTTGAATAACAGTGGTTTATTGGATAATCTCTTATATGAAAGCAATGAAAGGACAAGAAAATGATGAGATACAGACCATAAAGCTGTTTATTCTAATAATGCAAGAGATCTAGTAAGTTTATATAAACCCTGAATGCACGTAGTGGATTCAAATCCTATCATCTCCATGAGAATAACCGCAGATGAACACGTTCATGATAGTAAGGCGTTACCATGATTGGTTGAGAACGTCATTAAATCAAATAGTGTGACAGTGGACAAACTATTTGCTGGAAAAGCTTATGATGGCAATGATATTTTTAGATATATATCTGATGATGGAATTTTGCCTTGTATTAAAGTACGAAAGTATGCCAGAGTTAGACCGAAAACCAACTATATCCTTAGTAACCTGTCCGTTATATCCCAAAGAAATGATTTGCAAAAATGGAAGAATGATGTTTATACCGATGTATCGATATTACAAATTATGTCTGCCTTCTCAAACGGCGAGACTGAAAGAACAGAAGTAACATATGGAACTGAAAATACTGGCAAAACAATATTTGAATTTTTATCACGAGTAAATAAAAATTTGGACATTTATGCAGATAATATCTGGCCCTCTGTTTCGATGGGAATTGATGAATTTAAGCGAGCAATGCAAGATAAAGTGAATTTTTTCTTTTTAGTTGGAATCTGAATCTATCCCTAAATTCGTTACCACTTGAAAATCATTTAGCAGCGGCCACCTCTTTAGGAATACCCACAATGAGAGAGTTGCTAGATTTGGCAACTGTTCTGCATTTTATGATAATTGGCATAGTTATCAAAACTTTGAAACCATTAATAATTAGTCAAAAATCTTAGAAATACTTCAAATATTCAAAGTATTATAATCATTGGTTAATAATTAGATGATTATTCGATAACAATATTAGTAATGAAAATGATAGATATAATTAGGCGCTGTTAACTTAAGATATTATTTCTTTATTATGTTGATCGATGAATAGATTAAACCATTGTTTTACATGCTTTAATTTACATTTCTTTTTTCTACATGGAAAATAATCATCGAAGTTCTCCGTTCTATCCTTTATGTATTGCATTGTTCTTTCAATAATGCTTTTCTCAAATGGAGAATGGATATGATGGTTTAGCTTCAAGAATTTACATGCTTGTGGATACCATGTTCCACCATCTGTTGAAACAGGATGTTCACCATATTCTTTTATTATATGTGAAAGAAAACGCTCTGCAACAAGCATATTACGCTCTTTTGATATGTCAAATGAAAGGATTTCTTTATCTTTTGGTTCTATGACGACCCAAAACCATATCAATTCAACACCAATTTTTATGGCCGTTTCATCAATTATATACTCGTCAATTTTCTTTTTCTTCTTTGATGACATTTTATTTGGTTTGTATTTTTGTATCCAATTCCAGATAGAAACATGGCTTATCTTGACTAGATATAGAAAATACAATGCTTTTGCAGCGTTCCTAAATGATAAACCAAGAAAGTACAAGTATAATCCATAACCTATAATTTGTAAAGGTGTTCTGATTCTAGGATTCATAAAAGATATGGTTGTTTTAAAGCTATATGTTTTTCCTTAAATTAACAGAGCCTAAATTATATGTTTGTAGAGAAAATTGTAGACATAGAACTAGATAAATTACAAAATTTACAAAATAATTTAGAATGGTTTAATTCACATTATAAATTCTTTAAAAAATATCATAAACATCAGTTTATTGCAGTTAAAGATAAAAGGTTTTTAGATAAAGATTTCAGACTTGAGAGATTGGTAAAAAGATTAAAGATAAAAAATTATGATGATTCAATCATTATAGAGTTTGTATATGATTAAGAAAATAGGTATGATTCATCGAATTCATATCTAAAAAAGGTTTAACAGCAAATCTTACATATATATATAGAAAAGACTTTGTTGCATGATTCTTAAAATCTCTGATTTTACTATCTGTTTTGTCTAAATCAATATCATTTTGTTATACAATGATGCTTTTAAGATAATTTCATTTATTATATTTTTTAATCTAATCAAATAAACATATACTCTACCATGGTCTTTTTATTTTCATTAAAAAGACAGATTGTTTGAAATATAAAATACTATTCGGTGATGGAAAATCCATATATAGTATTTTTTGTAGAAGTATAAAAAACAATCGTCAATACCGTCCAACCGTCAAATACATAGTATTTGAAAATAAATCAATATTTCTACAACCTACAATTTGCTTTGCTTCATAACAATAATTGTCGTTAGAAAAAATACAGAATACAGAGTTATATTTTTAGAAATAAATTGAGAAAATATAATAGAATATCCGATATAGTTACAGGTCTGGTAAACTATGGAATAATGAAACGGCATCACTAAAAGAAAGGAGGTGCAACAATAGTGAACCGAATGAAATGTTTCTAATTATGCAAGAGATCTAATGAAACGGCAAAAAGATTTGATTATGAGTTACAATATCCTGAAGGATTAACTATCGAACATGTAATGGCAAGTTCGGCAGTTCCACTCATTTACGATTTTGAAAATATACAAGGACACAAGTTTTGGGATGGAATTATTTTAAACAATACTCCACTGAAGGAATTGATGGAAGAACACAAAACATATTGGGAATATAAGATAGGCGATGACAATCTCTCAAAATCGATTTGGTTAGAAAATGGTTGTGAGCGAATTCCAGATTTAGAAGTGTATGTGATAAATGTATATCCTAGAAGCCAAAAAAATATCCAATTGGATTATTATTCAATAAAGAATAGACTTAATATAGAAAACAGTGACAAGACCACATATGAAGAGTGGGTAGCAACTCTTCTTACAGACTATATAGATATAATTGAAAAAATTATTAAAAAGGGAATTGAAAAAAGGATGGAGATATGATATTGAAAGCATTTTTGAATTAGATGCAAAAAGTACTCTTTTTAATTATCTGCCGAAGAAAGAAAAAGAAAAAGAAAAATATAAAGACTTACTGAAAAGAAGATTTAGAATTACAGTAAAACATATAGAAAGAAAAGATGATGA
>CAWISD010000017.1:0-24882 GCA_963838615.1 uncultured Nitrososphaeraceae archaeon | reverse complement strand
ATACTTTTAATATATTTTCTCTAATGCATTTCTTATACGTGGTCATTATAAACGTAAATTGTCCTAAGCCTTGAATATTTGGTTTTAATTTAATTTATAGATAAAGATATGGGTAAAATACTAGTCATCATTTTTCCAATACATATAAGAAACTTGTATGTATTTTAATAATAAGGTTAGTATTCTTTTTGTACTTATGGGAATGGTATTATATCATTTGAATATGTTTTTACATTGTTGGATGAATCAGCGAAATGCGAATTAAATGGTAATGAGAATACAAAATCTTGAGAGCTGCCTTTGTTTGTATCTACTTTTGATGCATTACTATTTTGAAAACTTCCAGTAGTAAACATCAAAATTGTAATCATTATTAGAAATATATTGTAATACGAAGACTTGGTATTCATTTATGTATAGCTTTTTTTAAGAAGTTTGTTTATAAATCGATTTTCGGAGATAGTTCTATATTATAGTTAGAAACTATCTTCTATGTTATTATAACTTATTAAATCTACTCTAATGATGATGTGGATCAAAACTTATATTAAAAGATTGTTGTGGACTACTGTTGTTGTTTGCTGGTCCTTTAATCATTTTATAAGGTGGAATAAGTAGCGGAATAATATTGACATCTATTTTGATATAGGTTTGTGAAAAAGCTTCATTTAAGCCAAAGTTTAGAATAATAGTTACAATACTAAGAAATGATAAGAATGTTATAAAATATTTATTCATAATATTGTTATATCATAAATAGTCATACGAGTATTTATACATTATTAAAGAACTAAATAATATATGAAAGAGAGTATCAAATTTCCTTGCGTAATATTATCAATTCGTAATCATGGTGATTGATTTTATCAAGTATGATGATGATGGGTAAATAAAGATTATCTTTTGGTCAAAAATTCTGTAATATATCGATGTATTGAGCCATTTAAAGTGTCTACAAATAATAACGCTCCATTCAATAGAATATTTTATTAATTTTCAACCTAAATAGGTAAATCAAATAAATTTATTTGTTCCTATTATTAGAACGATAAAGTATACTAGCTTGAATTGGAAAATGGTAAATATGTAGTTTAATCGAATTAGTACATCCAGGACAGGAAATTTTACGGCTAATCTGCAGGACATAAATCCTTTTGGTTTTTATGTGTGTTTAAAAATTGATTTAGTTGAACATGTGATTACTGGATTAACCTTCCTTAATAGTTGTGTAAATACCTGGCTAATCATTAATGTAAACTGATTATACTCGTTTAGGTTTGTTAATTTTTATAATTTTAATAGTGCATTAAAAAAATTTTACAATAATTTTGTTGCTGAAAACAAGCAGTATTAGTTTACAAATGCACCTACAACCTTGTTTACACAACTCCTTAATATCGACTACTTGAGAATTTGGGACATTGTGATAGATGGAAATAGAACTGGATAAGGTTCCAGTTTAATTCTTTTAATCGACTATGTGTATATATGTGATTATCTAAAATCCAAATTAACCACCATGTAAAAAGTATTTAAATAGATAAAAAAAGCTAATTTCTCTATTAATTTTCTTTTATTTTGTCCTCGCTTGTAGTTTTTGGAATTATTTCATAATATTTTTCATCCCATTTGCCTATAATCAAAGACATTGCATTAATCATATCATTTATGCAATCAAAAAAGAATTGTTTTGTTAATTTTTCTAAAAAAATTATTTTATAGATGTAGATTTTTGGATGAGCACGAATAATGGAAATCTTCAATGGTAAAATAATTTGTTCTATTTGAATATAGGTTAGTTCTATTTCTCTAGCTCTATTTTGATTTTTTAAATGTAATTCTATATTTTTATCAAGTTCAAAGGCAGATCGAATTATAAATCCATCATCTAAATCATTTTGAAATTCTAGAAAAAATGGTGTATTGGTTCCTGAAGAATACGGTACAAGTGGCGATATTTCTGCTTTAAATTGAATATCTTTAATTTTGTTTTCCTTTGTTTTATTTGCCACTTTGTATCCCCATTTTTGCATCCATTCGATTAATTCATTAAATTTTGATTCTTTTGTATTAATTAATTGGTTTTCATTATCTATAAAACTCTTCTTTTCTTCTTTTCCTTTATTGTTTTGTGTGAAACTAGTATTTGTTTCTGTTGTAGTGTCAGTAGAAGTGCTCATGTTTTTTCAATTAATATGATGCATATTATATAAATATCAATTATATTTTTAAAGGCTCTTGATTTAAGGAAATATCTATAACTCGAAAATGCTCTACCTCTTTTGTTAACACTTGAAATATAGCACCTTTAGAGTTTATTAGTTATAGTTTATATTTTTACTTTTCATCTCTATCGTTAAGAAGAACATATGAAATACTATTATCTTGTTTTATTAAGAGAAATCACGTTTCTATTTCGAACTTTATTCTAAAAATACCATCCTCAAAAAATATCCTCTAATAAAAAGAAGGTTTTCAGAGCACTCTAGTATACAAAAGATGAGACAATTATTAAAGTTGGATCAGAGTTACATTTGGATATGAAATGCTATTGAATCAAAAGATAAAGGAATCTTCTAAATAAGTATATCGAAAGACGGAATATGTTTGTGGCAGTCGACAATTTATTTCAGATATTGTAGAAGACTGAGGGGAGAACATCCTTTTTGTACAGACGGCGGTACTTGGTATCCCTACAAGTATGTATATAGAAAGTATGTATATAGATTCCTGAAACTAAATCGTCATATTCTTTCTTCTTATGAGAAAAGCATCATTGAAAGAACAATACGAATTCTAAAGGATAGAACCGAAGAATGCTTTGATAATTACTTTTCATTTGGAAAAAAGAAATACAAATTAAAGCATGTAAAGAATTAGCTTAATATTTTTATATGTTGTCATAACTAGGAATTAAGCCTTAAGTGAACCACGCCTTCTTAAACAATGTATTTTTAACCTATTGTATGTAGTATGGTCTGTAAGTGAATTGTTTTATTACCATGAGGAAAAACATACTTTATTATGCAACTTTAAATTATCTTTTAGACATTATTTAAAAAGTGTACATTTTTTATAAATAGTTAAGATGATTCATATTTCTTTTACATGAAAATGGAAAGGATCCAAAAGTATACGCTAAAAAAAGATATCTGAAAAGAACTATTTGTACGAATTTTTTAAAATACCGAGATGTGCAACCCTTATAAAGGCTAATTCTTATTGTACTTTATTTTAGGTTAATCGTAACCTAAAATAAAAAATACTTTAAATTGATATATCTTTTGAATTAAATGTGTTCATTGAAGCATTGTTATAATTTTTTTATAAATACATATGGCACTTCTTTTCAATCGGGTATGAAAATGACTATTAGTATCTTCTCTGTATCTTTTCGGATAAAAGTATTATCTTCGTTTTTGTATATGCTGGAGAAAAAAGTATAATTGAAAGGACTAGGCGGCATTTAAAGAAAAACCAAAAGTTTGATATTATTGTCATCTAAAAAAAACTTAAAGTTAAAACAAATTAATAAACGGTTTAATCTATTTACCGACCAACACAATGAAGAGATTTTTCTAATCTAACCGCGTTTAAAAAGACTACAAAAAGTTTAATAATTTAATGCAACTAAAATTTTCATGCCAACTGCCTATGTATTATTAAACTGTGATTTAGGTTCCGAGGGCGACATATTAAAAAAAATCAAACAAGTCCCCGAAGTCATAGAAGTGATTCATGTTTCAGGAGTTTATGATATTATTGTACGAATTTCATCAGATAATATGGATAAATTAAGAGAAATTATTAAATTGAATATAAAAAAAATAGATAAAGTTCGCTCTACAATTACAATGGTTGTAACAGACGGTCAAGGACAAAAAAAATAACTAGATAATTATTTTTATTTTATTTTAGATCTTTATGAGTATTATATTTTTAAATAATGTTTTAGTGTTGAGGACTTTCAATAGGGGAAAATCCTATAGCTGAAGATGTTCTATTTCATTTGTTGTTATTTTACAGAAACAGCAGAACATCTATAGAAACAAGTTTCTCTATTTTAATTTGCTTATTTTAATTAATTCTTTGATTTCCAAATATTTGGTAACTCTAATTAAAGGCTCTAAAGTTAGGGAAAAAGCACTATGTATCTCTATTGCTTATCATTTATGATATGTCAAATAAGAAAGAGAACTAAATCAGAAGATTATTGTATATCCTTTCATCTTTACATTAATGTTCATTCATTAAGAAATGCCTCTAAAGCAATTATCTTTTTGTATAAAAATTGTTAAAAGAAGTCATAGTGCAATAAGGGATTAGATGCAAAAGTATAAACCAGACAGATTATTTTTTAAAAGGGCGATGGTTTCTGAATTTTTTGTATATTCAAAAAGATGAAACTCCATTAAAAGTCTGTTCCGAATACATCTGGCTCAGGTTGCTATTATTGAACCTGAAACTAAGAATATGCTTGCAATGAGCATATCGATGGAGCGAAATATGTTTGTGGTGACAGGGCATTTTCTATCTTATGTTGTGGATGAACATGGTCAACATCCAGTTTCAACAGCCGATGATGGTACATGTATACTCAAGCATACAGATTCTTGAAGCTAAACCCCATCATATTCATTCTTTTGTATACAAGGATGAAAAAACCTTTATTGAAAGAATAATGCGATAAAGAAAGGACCGAACCGAAGAATGCTTTGATGATTACTTTTCATTTGAAAAAAAGTAATGTATATTAAGACATTTCCAACAATGGTTAAATCTGTTTGCTGACTATTAATACAAATAAATGATATCTTAACTTTAGATGCGCCACATCACATGTATTAATGATCAAATAGTTAATTCTCCACCAAAAGATTCTTGGGCATTAATCGTTTCATTGAGAAATAATACAATATTGTCCAATAAATAAATTAATTTGGATTTGGCTAATAATTTATGGTTAATATGTGCCTTTGACATAATGTAAGAAAAAAGAGAAATAAATCAAATCAATTATATAATTGGTTAAATCTTTTTGTAGAATTTCATAATAAAGAATTACAAATTAATTGAAACAGAATTGTATTAAATGTAGGTTTTGGAAAGTTTATATAATCTATTGGTCTAGGTGGTTTTTGCTTATTTCAACTATGTTATTTTAGTCAAACTAGGTGATGTCCTTTACTATTCTGGGCGAATTTAAAAAATAATGGGTAAGAACAAATTGATGTGTTTTATATTTGACCATTAAAGAAAAAATATGAATGGTGGTATTCTAGCATTGGTATTACAATTATGTTTCTCCAAAACAAAACAAAATAAATAATAGGGTATATGATTGAGATAATTAACACCTTTTCCGTATTATTGCGATTTTCTATCGAAATCTTTAGAAGATGGTATAAACATATCGATTGAAATATTCTTATAAAAAAACAAATATTGTTATTAAATTATACCAATTAGTAAAAGTACGCTAAATAATTCTATCATCGAAAAGTATTGTAATAAAATATAATCTTCGTTAAACTGCGTTTATTTCTGATGGAGAAAAGATATCACTGTGTATTTGATTTAGTCGACTTATACTAACTGGTATACCATTAATTAATTTTTATACTTTTATATATTTCAGAAAACTGTACGGTTTGCAAATTGGATTTAAACGTTTAATAGAATCCTTTAATATTATTTAAATGCAAATCATGGATTATGATAAAACCTGTAAGGATATCTTAAATTTCGATCAAAAGATTCGTTTTGTTGGTATATGTGACGATACTGGTGAGACTAGATACGGTGGAATGAGAGAAGGTTTGACTAGTCTTTTATCTCCTGAAGAGACAAAAAAATCTGTTCAACTAGCAATTGGAAGATGGGGATTACGTGATGCACTTACTCCTAAAACAGGTAAGGCAAAATATGCAATGGCAGAATATGATACCATTAAAAGGGTGACTATTCCATTAAATGATGATTATCTTCTTTTAATCAGTATGGATGTAGAGGCAGATCATGACAGTATAATCGATAGGACTCTTGGACTGATCAAACAATAAAGTAATGCGATTTTTGATACATATATTTAATTACGGATCGCAAAATTCCTTTTTCATATGTGTTTCTAAGGCGCTGTTAACTTAAGATATTATTTCTTTATCATGTTGTTCAATAAATAGATTAAATCCGCTTTTTCACAAGTTTTCAATTTACAATCTTCGTTTTTTCTGCAAGGAAAATAATCATCAAAAGCTTTCTATTATTATCCTTTATGTACTGCATTGTTCTCTCAATAATGCTTTTTTCAAACTCCTATATACAATAAAATGAAGATGATGAATTTAGTTTTAGAAACTTACAAACCTGTGGATACCAGATACACCCACCGTCTGTGGAAACAGGATGTTCGCCATATTCTTTTATTATATGTGAAAGAAAACATTCGGATGCAACAAACATATTACGCTCTTTTGATACGTAAAATGAAAGATTTCTTTATATTTTGGTTTGATAACGACCCAAAGCCATATTAATTCAAGATCTACTTTTATCGCAGTTTCATCAATGATATATTCATCGATATCCTTTTTCTTTTTCATTTTCTTGTGATTTTCTTTCAATCATCAGAATAAAAACATGTT
This sequence comes from uncultured Nitrososphaeraceae archaeon, assembly GCA_963838615.1. Lineage (GTDB taxonomy): Archaea > Thermoproteota > Nitrososphaeria > Nitrososphaerales > Nitrososphaeraceae > Nitrosocosmicus. The sequence goes on along the minus strand of CAWISD010000017.1, from coordinate 18,238 downwards.
GTGATAATCGCAGCTTATATTTTTATACCAGTGATATCTCTATTCTTTATTATATTTTCTATGGCTTGATTTCTTAATTGAGGAATGTCCAAATAAATACAATGCTCTTATGCAAGTTCACTTATGATAAACCAAAAAGTATCCGATATTTGTATAAGTACTTAATCGTATAATCTGAAAACTAGTGTTACTAGGATTTACGGTAACCGATAGATTTGGAACAGTGGTCTATTTCCAAAGTTTATAGATCATGCATTTCAAGAACAAGGTTTTTCCTTAGAACAGGGCAGTTTCTAATGTGTATCGTTATTTGAATTTTGGTGATATTCAATTCTAGGGTTCTATTATAAATATCATGAATAATCCAACATAGCTACTAGTACTGTTATCCATAACATTTAATTGTATTCTGTAGCTATGTATATATTTGACAATACCATTGAAAATTATGGTGAATTATATATATTTGGGTTAATGCTTTAAAATTTCCTTCTTACAGTATCATTAAATAAATGAGTAATTAAAACTATTAAAGAAAATTTATTGTATTATTACCAATTCAGTGATTAGGTATCTTATAGCAAAAATAACTAACATAACAAAATAGTAAGATGATATGGAGGAACTCATAATATACTAAAATGGATACTTAATTCAAATGATAAAAATTACATATATGATTTTAGGGATAATATCTCTAATTGCAGTAGTAGGAACACCATCAATATCATCACATGTATTTGCATTAGGTATTGGTAACTTAACATCTTCAAGTTTAACAACAAATCCTGCCTCAACAAGCAGTCAACCAAGTACATCAGCCCTTCAAAGTGATATCCAAAGACTTGTATCTTCAGTACAACTCAAGCCAAAGCCCAAGCCCTCAAGACAGCACAAAGCCTACAAAGCCAAGCACAAAGAAAGATGACAAAGGCCTTGGAAGTGTTCAATTCAAGACCAATATTATACAATCATTACAATCAAATAATCCATTAACCGCATCAGGCGTCCAAACTCCACAATCCAGCCTCCAAACCTTACAAAATAGTAGTAGTATATTCGGTCAATGATTTGGTTAATCGGATCAATCGATAAATAAAAATCGATCTCTTCCATTACCATCATTACGATGGAGTGTTTTATTTTTTATATTAATTTTAATATTAAAATTGTTTGAGTTGTTCATATCTATTGATAAAACACCTCCTACACTTTTTTTATACTATATATTTTATCAATAAAAGAAAAAATCGATTAGGTATATTTGTTTTGAAATGTGATACTAAATAAGGCATATTTATTCTGAACTAAATAATTAAAATATAATGTTAATACTTTGATATTGGATTTAAAATATCATTATATTTCATTTCAATTATTCTAATAATATTTATTTATTGTCTAACAAAAATATTATTAGAATAACTTACACTACTGCTAATAGAAGCGATACATGAACAATTAAAAAGTAAATAAATTATAGATTCTTTAAAATAAAACATTAATCAAGGTATTTCATTGAAGGAATATGCACTTTTATTTATCCATCGTCTACTGTATTTTAAACAATCTCTGATCTACCAAATTGCTGTGCCACATTTTTATATATATCTAATTCTTGTTTTGACAATGGTCGTATCTTTTTCATTGCATCTTCAAAATGTTTCATGTTAATCTTTAAACTCTTTGTCTGGTTTTCGGCTTCCTTAGGATTTGGATATTTAGATACATGTTCCCTTAAAGAAATCATAACTGCTGCAGATGATAAAGATGCAATATCTGCTCCAGTATACCCATCTGTCTTGTCTGCTAGCTGTTCAATATTGACATCTTCTGCTAGTGGCTTCTTTTTAGTATGAATCTTCAGTATTTGTAACCTGGAATCACGGTCAGGCGGTGCAACATATAGGATTCTATCAAATCTGCCGGGTCTTAATAACGCAGGATCTATAATATCTGGTCTATTGGTTGCTCCTATGACTACAACATTTGTTAATATTTCAAGTCCATCCATTTCTGTTAAAAACTGACTGATTACTCTTTCTGTAACATGAGAATCCCCATGATTTCCTCCCCTTACTGGTGCTATGGCGTCTAACTCATCAAAGAAGATAATACAAGGGGCAGCTTGCCTTGCCTTTCTAAATATTTCCCTTACTCCTTTTTCAGATTCTCCAACCCACTTACTTAATAATTCTGGGCCCTTTATACTGATAAAATTAGCTTCACTCTCATTTGCTGCAGCTTTTGGCCATCAATGTTTTACCTGTACCAGGTGGACCGTAAAGTAGGATACCTTTGGGAGGTGTTGCATCAGCATATGTAAATACTCCACTGTATTTCAAAGGCCATTCTACAGCTTCTTGTAATTCTTGCTTTATTGTAGAGAGGCCACCGATATCATCCCATTTTATGTCGGGAACTTCTACAAATACTTCCCTCATCGCAGATGGCTCCATTTCTTTAATGACGTCCATAAAATCCTGCATTCTTACAATAATCTTTCTTAAGGTATCAACTGGTATACTTCCACTTGAAAGGTTGATATCAGGCAATACTCTTCTTAATGCCCTCATTGCTGCTTCTTTTGCAAGAGCTTGCAAGTCAGCTCCCACAAAACCATGAGAGATATCTGCCAGTTTTTCTAAATTGACATCCTTATCAATAGGCATCCCTCTTGTATGTATCTGCAGAACTTCCAGCCTTCCATCTCTATTTGGAACTCCTATCTCTATTTCCCTATCAAATCTGCCAGGTCTTCTTAAAGCTGGATCAATAGCATCTACCCTGTTTGTAGCTGCTATTACTACTACCTTTCCTCTTGAAGTCATGCCGTCCATTGCTGATAACAGTTGAGCGACAATTCGCCTCTCTACTTCTCCTGTTACCTCTTCTCTTTTTGGAGCAATAGAGTCGATTTCATCTATAAAAATAATTGATGGTGCATTTTTTTCAGCCTGCTCAAATACATTTCTCAATCTCTCTTCTGATTCTCCGTGATATTTACTCATTATTTCGGGGCCTCCGATAGTATAAAAGTTGGAATTTGTCTCATTAGCTACTGCTTTTGCTAACAGAGTTTTACCTGTACCAGGGGGTCCATGCAACAATACTCCTTTTGGTGCTTCTACTCCTAATCTTTTAAATAATTCTGGATGTCTTAGGGGAAGTTCAATCATCTCTCTTACTCTTTCAACTGCATCACCCAATCCACCAATATCCTCATAGGTAATAGAGGCGTTTTCTCCTTTTGTAATCTGTACTGCTTTTGAACTTTCTTCAGAAACAATAATTTCTGTAGAATTATTAATTATAACTGGCCCTGAAGGATTAGTGGAAATAACAACCAAATCTATTCTTCTACCCATAACATTGATAGGTATTGTATCACCTTTGGTCATCAAAGTACCATTTAAATATTCAGCTAAGAAACTCTTCAGCACCCATTATTCTTAGAGGTTCAATTGGAGCAAAAGTTATACTTTTAGCATTTCTAGATTCAACTACTTTTATCTCTATTAAATCATTAATACCAACATCTAGTCTATTTCTAATGTGTCCATCTATTCTAATCAAACCTTTACCTCGGTCGGATTCTTTAGCAGGCCAGTTAAGAACAGTAGTTTTTTTTCCAAGTGAAATTAATTCTAATGCATCACCGCTTGAAATGTTTAGGCGTTTGGCTATTTCTGGATCGACTCTTGCAATTTTTCGACCGACATCGCGCTGTTCTGCTTCAGCGACTTTTAAAGTTGCTATTTCTGTTGATTTTTTATTATCGTTACTTTTAGAAGACAATTTATATGCTATCTTTGATATAATGGTTTAAAAATATTATTAATTTAAAATTAAATTCAATTTTTTATAAAATAATGGTTAAAGTATTAAGTATATTACTATGTTAAAAAGTCCATTTTCACTATTTTTTTATATTACTATATTATATATTAAAACCGTTATAAATAATATTTAAGATAAAGTTTACCAGTTCAGTTCATGGGATTATTATGACTATTTGAATGTAATTGTATTTTAAATGCTTGGTAGTTCTTTCCTAAAAAAAGAAAAATAGATGGTAATTTTATATTCTATACTTACATTCTTAAAATGTCAAATTATCATTTCTGGTGATTTCGGAAGTATTTCTAAGATTATGGAATGAATAAATGCTTCTTTTGAATAATGCTATTGCATATACCAATGCATCAACAATGAATCATAAAAATAAGTGGTCATATACTTTATCTCTGTGGTAAAAAACCTAATATGAATAGGTGATATCTTTAGCAATTCTTAAACACAATGTTCAAACATTGTTGGTTCAAATGTGTAAATCGAGATACATACCAATTTTTCTGACACTGTCTAAAAAATTCAAAACTTTTATTTTATTTTCATATATTTCGTATTCAAAGTTTTTTTAATACCTTCTCCTAACGAAAAACAAGGAAAATGGATTGAATTTTTAATTAACATTCTATTTAACGATGGAATCTATTTTAAAAGAATTGATATTTAGTTTGATTTTTATTAATACAATAGTCTTAATAATTTGTAATTTATACCCAAATATGATAAATTATCATTCTGTAGATAATAATGCCGATGGTAGACTAGAAGTCTTTTTGGTGTGGACAAAATAAGCAGCTCTATAACATAGATATCAATCAGCACCAAACACCGATTGGAATACCGAGTGGCTATTTTTAGGTGGAAAATGGCATTAAGGTATTCCTAAATGATTATTATTTTAAATATTGTTTGTGCTTTGTTGCATAACTAAGAAATTCGTTATCTGATGAGTAATTTATTATAGATGCAAAACGAATTTCAAACAATAAGATGGAAATTTTAAGTTGAATACACAGAATAATTACGAGAAAATTAGTTATGCAACAAAGCAATTGTTTGTATACTATCTATATCATATTAATTTAACTTTTATTGCTGTGAAAAAGGTAAAATATAAAAAAACATTAATCGAAATTAATTTTTGCATATTATAACTGTGTAAATCATTTATACAAAATATTTTGATTAAATATAAATAAAATACAATTATTATGGGTTTATTGAGCACTTTTACTGACTATATTAAAATTTATTGATATAATTTAATATTTTTGCATAATTATATTGGATGTGTGAGATGATATGATAAAAGCATATACAAGTAATTCTTAATCTTTAATTTAAATTATCTATTTAACATTATTTTTAGATCAAATAATCTAAATAAATCATGTATTTAGTAAGAATCATTCTCTAAATTGTTATACTATCTAATGCTTTTGGATTATCAATATCAAGAGAGAGGATTAGTTACATTAAAAATAATATCTGCATTAGTGTTATAAATTTAATATTATTTTATATATATCATTACCATAAATAAAATATTTTAACATTGCCTCAGTTTTTTTCATAGATATTTTTTTGATTAAATGGTATTAGTAACAACAATAATCCCAATTTACTATTTTTATATTGAATTCTTAATTGTTCTTTTCATATATATTGTATTTCGATTTTTATCACTATAATTATATTAGTATTGATAATTAGGGTAAAGTCTTATATAATTTGTTGAATATAACCTTAGTAATGAAAACAAAATCTTTTATGACTTTTTCTCTAATTGCAATATTGTTATCTGCAGTAGGTGCAATTTCGCTTTCAACATCGCAATCTATTTTTGCACAAAATACTAATGTTCCTGTAAGTCCTAGTACTACTAGTCAAAGGACTATAGCGACAAAGGCCAATCAAAATGCTCCTCTTAGTGTAAACACCCCTAGTCAAAGGACTATAGCGCCAAAGGCCAATCAAAATACTTCTACTGGTATGAATTCCCCATCTATGGGTACAAATAAACAAAATGTAATGGTAAACAGCAGCATAAATTTAGTTAAATCCATGTATCAAGGAATTGCTTCAAAGTTTAATGTGACGTTAGATCAGGCAATTAATACAGCCCAGAAAGCAATAGGAAATAAATCAAATGCATTAGAAGCGACAACTGGTGTAGGTAATGGATATATTACATATTCAATAATTCTCGGAACACCTGATATGAAATTCTATAATGTTATTGTAGATCCTGGGAACGGAAAAGTATTGGCTTCACATCAGTTGTCAATGTTAGCAGGCGTGATGATGATGCATCCAGGTATGAATAACGGTAATGGAATGATGGGTATGATGGGCATGAATCACGGATGGAATGGTCAAGATAATGGAATGATGGGCATGAATCACGGATGGAATGGTCAAGATAATGGAATGATGGGCATGAATCACGGATGGAATGGTCAAGATAATGGAATGATGGGCATGAATCACGGATGGAATGGTCAAGATAATGGAATGATGGGCATGAATCACGGATGGAATGGTCAACAAAATAATAATGGTCAATGGTAAATAATATCTATAAAAAGTTGATCTAACAAATAAAGAAAAGTATTTTTGTAAACTTTATCTTTTATTTCATTTATTTTATATATTTGATTTTAATAACTTTTCAAGATAGATGTATTAATGCTTTTCATTACACGACTCGATTCACTCACAAAGGCTAAAGTAGTAGAAATGATCCTTAACAAAAACACTGAAGAAGCATTACAAAGTCTAAGTAAATTTTATAAAGTTGATACGCCTCAAATTGTTGTCGGAACTATAAAAGGGAAAAGAAAGACTGTATATGCTGTTTATGTTCAAAGAGAGAGTAAAATTTATTGTATAGATTCTGATATCTTTTATAATCCCTTTATTGTGTTACATGAATTTTATCATCATATTAGAACAAAAGGTGGTGTCCACCGAGGATCAGAAAAACATGCTAATATGTATGCAAAAAGTTTCATTGTTTCATACAATAAAATAATAGAACAAATAATAAAACAAAATCAAATAAATAATAATATTAATACAAATTATCTTAATTGAATTTGAATATTCTACAATAATATTTTTTATGCGACATAATTATGGCCAACTCTATTAGAATGTTCAACCTAAAGTGACATGAAATATGATATTATCTATATACCAAAAAATACTTTAGTATGTGAAATTACTGTAAGTCATTTTCTCTTTTTATAAAATTTAATTATTCTGATATTATCTGATACATAATAAGAAAATATTAATATTTTGCAATTACCTTTTTTGACCGATTATTGGGTTTGATATAATATTACAGCGCATACTTGATTATTCTAAATTATATCTTGATTGCTAATCCATTTATTTTGCCCGCCTTTTATATGTCCAATTTATGACTTTGCAGATTATAAGGGTATATCAATCGAGTCCATAACCTATCTTAACAGGATGGCATATATAGTATTGTTTTATAAAATAGGCTAAAATTTATTTAATAACTAATTATTGATACAAGCTTTGGTGGTTTATTGTTATGACAATTCAGGCTTATGCTGCTCAAAAGGCTGGTGAAAAATTGAATCTTTTGAATTTAATTTTGATGCTTTGAAACCTGATGAAGTGGACATTGAAGTTGAATATTGCGGTATATGTTATAGCGATTTACATATGCTCAAAACAAATGGGGTATTACACAATATCCATTTTTACCGGTCATGAAGTTATTAGCAAGGTGTCTGAGATTGAGAATATGGTAAAACATCTAAAAATTGGACAATATGTGGGATTAGGCTGGAGATCTCGATCATGTTCAATATGTGATCAATGCCTTATCGGATACCAGAATCGTTGTTTGAATGGGGAACCTGTAATTGTTGGACGACATGGTGGTTTTGCAAATAATGTGCGTTGTAAGGCAATATGGACTTTTCCACTACTTAGTAATTTAAATATAAAAACTGCAAGTCCTTTTTTGGGGCGGTATTACGGTTTTTAATCCAATTATTCAAAATAGTATTAAAGCAACAGATCATGTAACTGTGGTTGGAATTGGTGGATTAGGTCATATGGCTCTAAAATTTCTTAATTCATGGGGATGTGAGGTTATGCATTCTCTATCGATCCAGAAAAGGAAAAAGAATCACGACAGTTTCCCTTAGTAAATTGTCTAATTTTATTATGATGACATATAATATAGTTTTTATTTAATATAATGATATATGAAAAGCTGCTAATAGCTGAAGATGAATCAGATATTGCTCTAACTTATAAAAAAGGATTAGAGGGGAAAAATTATAATATTACAATCACCTCAAATGGAGAAGAGTGTCTAAAAATATATAATGAGGAATTACATAAAATTACATTCGATATTGGTGAAGAAATGGGAATTCTAACCCTTCTTCGTGCAGATCGTTAGCAAATAATCCACCTTTTGACATTGTACTTTTGGATTATCGTATGCCAGAGATAAATGGTTTGGATGTATCAAAAGAAATTTTATCCATTAACCCTCATCAAAGAATAATATTTGCATCATCATATGTTAACGATGAACTAAAGGAATTAGCCAAATGTTTGGGCTATAGTGTAGAGTTTTTGCAAAAACCATTCTCGCTTAATCAATTGATAAATATTTTAGAGGACAATAAAATATATTCAGAACTTCAGAATTTTAATATAGATATAGACTTGGTTAAAGCAATTAACCCTACTCATGAACAAATAATGGAGTTAATAGAAAAAATCAGACAAGTTGGAAAAACAGGAGCTTCTTAGATTATACATCCTTAATAACTATTATTGAAGATGTTAAAAATATTTAATAATATTGGTATTTTGTTGCACAATTCAAACGATCATCCGACAATATAACATTATATAAAATTATTATTGTTGCAAAGAATATTACCGATATTTGATTTTGAACACATTGCTTTATTGATTAAAAAAATCGAATACTAACAAGTAATAGAATACTTTTATTTTTTGGATTATATTTTAATATAAATAGAACAATAAATTGGTTAGAGTAAGAAACATTCATGAATCGGTTGTAAAAGCAAATGAAGAAATTATGATCCAATTAATATATTGGATTATTAATATTTGTATAAATAAATTTTAAGCAAATGAATAATCATTGAAAAAATGGTGCTTCCATGTGATATGAATATTAGGACTCGAAAAGACATATCAATATTTTATATTTATATATAGGTTTAAAAACTAAATAATGCATTTATAAAGGTTTATAGTTTTTGTTATTAAATATTTTAAACAATATAAATAAATTCTTTGTTTTCTAACGTTAAATAAATCTAAATTAATACCTTTTATTATTTTTGTTGTTCTAATCCTTCAATACATTCCAAAAGCAAATCTTTGTTTTTTCCCTGAATAATCCATTTTATAAATTTGTCAAGTGTGAATACTTCAATAGTTTTAAAGGTTGAAGGAATAAAACCACCATAAGCATATATCATATGCACAGTATGACTTCCAGTCAGATAGATTATTTCCTCTTCTACAGCATTATCACTTTCTTCTATACTTTTTCTAAAGAGAAGTATTGGTTTATGATGGTGCAAAGATAAAATAGTCGCTCTTTGAAGCTTATCTTTCAGCCTATCTGTTAACCATTGTTTAATTATCGTATTTTGCTCCTCTTCTTGAATTGTTGATTGTTTAATGATATTTGATTGGATACTAATAGATGATTTGTTCTTTTTTGATTGATAATTTTCTTTAGCACTGTGAATGTGATAAGATTTGAGAGAAATCTCTCTTTTCTTGGCCAATGATTATATTTAAATATTTGAATACTTAAACTTAAAAGTTAAGTATTATTGACTAAAAAATTAACATTTTATATCTGTTACTTTTTCTTGTAATTTGTAAATTATGAATTTATAGTGAATGTATGTTGCAATTAAACTTTATTTTGATAAAATTTTAAACTAGAGATAGCAATCTTAATAAGATTAAATTTACGTGTTTATTATTTCCATTATTTTATGTTATTCGATCAGTCTACCGCAATTAGCCTTTCAAATTGTGACTTTTTCTAAATTATCCCTAGGTGCGTTTATTGAAATCGATAAAACAAAACAAAACAAAACAAATCAAAATGTTAAATGGGTTACTATCTATATTAGATCTCTGGCATACTGAGACCAAAAAATTTTCTAAAAAATTACCATATCTTTATCGTAATCTACAAAGTAAAATAAAAACATTACAAAATATCTTTGAGGATCTGCATAATCTTGATATATCCTATCCATATAAGGGATCGATTATCTTGTAGCCATGTCATGTTATAAAAAAATACAATCTATTTATCTATAGTGTACCATGTATTTAATGACAAAATTAATTGTCTCTTTTAAAATATTTATGAACAAATAAAAAAATGTTATGAACCAATACTTTTGATGTTTTGGTTGTTGCTATTGTTTCTTTAATTATTAGCCGTTTGTTGCACCGTTACTACCTGCATTGGCGTTTGAATGGAGGGCACTATTATTACATGAACCGACAATCGGTGAATCTGCACCGGCTGTTATACAGAAGTACGGTGATGTTGGTGACCTGATTGGTCTATGTTTTGATGGGTTCTGCTATTGCCATTACTATCTGATGCTGCACCATTACTACCTGCATTGGCATTTGTACTTGCAGCAGTGTTGTTACAGGAAGCAGAAACTGGTGAACCAAAACCAGCAGTTAAACAGAATGAATGCTGGCGTTGGACGCTTGATTGATTTATTCTTTGATGATTGTTGGAACTTTTGTCGTCAAAGTGATTGAAGTGTTTGTGATTATGCCTCCAAGCAAAAGCTAAATCGTCATTATACGATACAATAGTACCTGCAATCATTATTGTTGTAAATACTATGACGATTAATGCTAAAGATGTTTGATTTTTAATTACATGTGACATTTAGTATGAATATTTAATGAATTCTTGTATATTTGCATTAAATAGTTAATTCTATTATAAAGTTACTATGTTATTTTTCATATTATAATTATATTTGAAATTAATACCAATTGTAAATATCTATGATATAAATAATCAATAAACGGGAATTATATTATTTTGATTATTCTGATTCTCTCATATTATTATGTAATTCTTTTACAAAAATTTAAAATACATTTTCTTATTCTGTGTGGTTTTGTATTTTTGTTATTTTTATTGCATCTTTTAACAACTCTTCATAAATAGAAATTGCTGCTAGTGCTCCACTTGCAGTGCCAATATGGCATAATGTCTATCTGTATCAATATCACCTGCTGCATAAACATTTGAAATCGTAGTTTGTTGTCTCTCATTGACCTTTAAATAACCTTCATCCAATTCACACCCAAGTTGAATTGCAATTTCATTTTGAATAATTTTTTTAAGATGATAAAATAGGACATCTGCTTTGTAAAATCTGTTAGTTCTGGTTATGATTCCTTTTATGGATTTTGTATTTGGATCTCCTACAATTTCTATATATCGTCATTTTCAATAATATCAATACCCAGTGTCTTTACTTCGGTTCTTTGTTTATCACTTAATTGATATATATCATTATTATCGGTTGATCTTTGTAAGAATAGGGTGATGTCTTTAGTCCATCCTAAGAATACTTTGGCATAATCTAAAGCTTTATTCTCCTTGTTATCAGATGCAATTATGACTAATTTTTTGTTGGTAGTTTCAAATCCATCACAATGTGGGCAGTGCCAAACACCATTGCCATCATATTCTTCAAAGTTTTTTATATTTGGTTTTAGGTGTTGGATTCCTGTTGCAATAATTAAATATTTTGCCTTGGCTTTTCTGTCTTTGCTATTATCTTTGTTTTGAATATTATTTTCTTTTGTGGAAGTTATTAGAAAAAAATCATTATCAACGTCTTTTTCAACTCTTTCTACTCTATTTTCAATTCTTTTTACCGAAGGGTATTGGATAACATCATGCCATGCTTTTTGGATTAACTCATTCCTTGGCGATTTTTCATATCCTAAATAACCATGGATATATGAGGGTCTAGGTTTAAAAACATCAAAAATGATGATTGGCCTGAGATATCTTCCCAATAGTAATGCAGCAGATAATCCTGCAAATCCTCCTCCTATTATAGCGACATCGAAAATATCTTCGTAATTACCGAGATTATTATCTTTACCTCTTTTATCATCAATAATATTACTTTTCTCTTCTTTGTTGCGATTTATCTTTAATGTTTCCATATTATAATATAATAAAAAACATTATAACAAATTATTAACTATTTTCCAGCAAAAGGATTTGATCTACTATTATTTTTTAAAAAATAAAAACCTGAATAATTGACATCAGACAATAGAATTGAAAAATAGTTTAAAGCATTTAAATCTGCATTTTAAAAAAATATGCAAAAAGTACAAAGAAAAAATAGATAAAAATGCACTCGAGTACTTTTAAATTAACAAATGGAATGTATATAATATGGAATGTCCTACGTGCAAACTTCAACTACATCCTAATATGCATAATACCCTTATTGGAAAAAATGTGCGAAATATTAGTATCTTTGTATTTTATCAAATATGTCCTGAATGTGGAGAACCTATTGTGGGTATTAAAGAATCGGCCAAAGGGGAACTCTATATGAATCCTAATAATGTAGAAGGATTAATATTTTTGATAAAAGAGCGAAAAAAAGAGCGAGAAAAATAATAAACTAGTTCAACTATGCTGTAATAAGGCAAGGCCAAAATATTTGTTCACTCTTTGCATCAAAAAACGATCCCGTAATATCGACACTTTACTTATGCCAAAACTTAAGTAGATGATTGTTTTTTCCTGCGTATTTTCTGGACCATATGATAATATCAATTAATTCATTTAATAAAATTAAACACTTGTTAGAGATTAGTTCGTAATTCGTAATTCTTTGTCCTTATTCAATCTTGTTACAATGTTCTAATCATATATTTTATTGATTTTAGGTTAGATTTTCCAGTTTTCTTGTATCTTGGGTCAGTTGTCAAATACAATACAATTGGTAAAAAGGGCTCTGTTAACAGCAATGTAAACAATATGTTATATCTTACTGTAAAACATTTGTGTTTGTTTTGCCATCATAACACCTTTAGCTTACTATTATAAATTATAATTATTAGAGATACTGTCCTCAGGATACATACGGATGAAGAAAAGAATCTTTTACATCTAATGCTTGGAGATACCGAATCAGGATACAGAGCCAAGATAATCCTGCTTAAAGATGAAGGATATACAGTATCACAGATAAGAAAGATAACCAATCATCATGATAACAACATTAGAAAATGGATACATTGATTCAATGAAAAAGGAATTGATGACATTCTATCAAAAAAGCACCGTCATAAACAGCATAAATTTGATAATGACATAGAAAAACAAATAGTAGATATAGCATCTGCACATCCAAGAACGTCATATGGTTTAGGATTCTCTAGTTGGTCATTACGTATTCTAGCAGGCTTTATTATATATGATTTAAAGTTGGTAGACAGAATAAGCCATACTGAAATAAGAAACATCCTTTTGAAACATAAAATAAAATGGAGAAAATCTAAAACTGTTTTATCAAATAAAAGCAATTATCCAGAATACGCTTTGAAAAAAAGTACATTGAACAACTAAAATATAATACACCAACAGATTCTATTCTTCTATATGTAGATGAGAAAGGGCCAGTAACCAGGGCAAAGACACATGGTGGTACATCATGGTCATCGGCACAGGTAAAGGTTGAGAAGGCTCAAAAAATAAACGGACTTTTAAATGTGTTTGGAGCATATAATCACACAAATGATACAATGCATATACATTGCTACCAAAAGAAGACGGGAAAACAATTCGTTGATTTTATAAAAAGAATAGATAGAAAGATATCATACAAATATCCAAAATATTTTCCTTGTTCTTGATAATCTATCAGTACATAAATCAAAGAAGGTAAAGGAAGAAATATCAAACGATGTCCAAGAATAAAATTTGTATTTCTTCCGGTAAAATCTCCAGAATTAAACTTGATTGAAGTAAGATGGTCATGGTTACAAAGACAAACGGCTATTAACAATTCCACCTTTAAAGACGAACAAGAAATAGGTCAGGCTGTTAGCAAGTGGAAGAATATTTATAATAAAAATCACGGCAGAACAATCACAAATATTTTACAAGAGGATGTACCTTTGTGTTTACACAGCTGTTAACAGGGCCATCCGATTAATAATTCTCCTTTAAGTTTAGTTATGGTAATATGTTTTATATTGTATTGGAATATTGATAATATTTGTAATATATTTTAAATATCGATTAATTTTTTTAGATTAATTACTATAAATAATCTTGATATGGAAAAAGAAACACTGATGGCTGACTTTTTGATTTATGGTATTGGTATTACGGCTACTGTTTTTGCCGTGTCCAGTACTCTTCCTCAAATATTAAAGACATTTAAATCAAAGAAAACAGATGATATATCAATTTGGTTAGTTGTAGTATTGATAACAGGCCTTGGATTATGGGTATTTTATGGTATAGCTAAAAATGATATTGTACTGATTGGTGGAAATTCTGTTGCAGTTTTGTTAAACTGCATTATGTTAATTCTAAAAATCAAATATTCAAAGAATCCTTTAAATTAAACCTATAGATTCTCAATATTTACTAATGCGTTTTTAATATTTAGAATTTATATAAAAAACTCTATTAAAACATATAAAAATTTATATCCATTCAAACGACTCTGACTACCAGAAAATCTTTATTTCTGCCAAGAAGAACCATAATCTGGGCTAGGTTCTAAGTGAACATACTCCGTATGAGAGTGAGGCTCCGACTGAACCAACATTCTAAGCGGCTGTACAAGTTACCCCATAGAGGGTGGATGGATGTTTGTCGCTTTAAGTCCCAAGTAAATAGATAAGAATAAAATATGAAAAAAGAATGGAATTTGTATAAATATAGTATATACTATAAAAGATAACACTTAATATTATGATTTAGTATATAAAATTAGGCTTAAATGAAACAATAGGATAGCTTGTTATGGTCAAAGATTTTCATGTATGTTCACTTAAGATGTAAATTCTCTGTTATGATAATCTACAAAAAGATTAAGCCAATTCTTTACATGTTCTAATTTACATTTCTTCTTTCTACAAGGAAATTAATCATCAAAACATTCGTTGTTCTATCTTTGATATACTGCATTGTTCTTTCAATGATGTTTTTCTCATAATGGGGAATAAATATGATGAGTTAGTTTCAGGAATCTACATGCTTGTGGATACCAACTGCCATCCATCTGTGGAAACTAGAGTGTTCTTCATGTTCTTCTGCAACATCCGAAATAAATCGTTCAATAGCAACAAACATATTTTGTTCTTTTGATATACTTATTCCGAGGATTTCTTTACTTTCAAGTTCGATAGCAACCCATATCCAAATATATTCTGACCCAACTTTAATTACAGTCTCATCTATAATGATACTCAAAGATTTTCTTTTTCTTTGAGGATATTTTTTGATGATTATATTTTTGAATCCTATTCCAAATAGAAACATGGTTTCTTTTGATAAAGCAATCTGATAGTCTATCCGCTGCTTTTCTTAAAGACAAACCTGAAAAATAGAAATATACACCATAACCAATATATTCTGAGGGTGTTCTGTTTCTGAAAATCACAAATGAAATGGAGCACATTCAAGCTATAGGCTTTCCTTAAGTGAACAGGGCCATTCAAACTAGTAATTAAAATTATTAGATATGCCCCAAACTATATTTCCACTTAAATCCTCAATTCTTTATGTTTTCTCTTTAAAAGAGAAAGTCAAGGTTTCCTGCAAAAACAACATTCTTGATTCAAATACAAATTGATATTGTCGGTTGTAATTTGCGTACATAGATAAAAAAGAAATATAGGTATTGGTATCGTTTTTCTATATAAATAATAATGATTAGTATTAGGTAAAGATATACCGAAAATTAAAAGATGAATAAATAACAGAATTACATAAAGAGAATATGTTAAGAAATTGTAATATTGTATAAATCTAATAATGTTTTGAACATAATGATTTCAGTAACAAAAAAACAAACATCTTTAGCATTAGTTGTAGTTGCATTCGCAACAATAATGATTGCAGGTACTATCGCATCTTCAGGCAGCGCCTTTGCATGGAGAGAAAGACACCACTTTGCTTTGCCACTTTGACCACTTTGGCCACTTCAATCACCACGGCAAAAAATCTCACACCGACCAAAGCATAGACCAAGGATGTATCCAACCCACCAGCTCATTTGATTCGGCTTCTGGTATAGGCTCATTTGTTGCAGGTTCAGGTAACAATATTCCAGTTTGTGCAAACCTCAATTTTGCAGGCAATGCAGCATTCACTGACCAAAGCGGCAGCCGTTAATTAAAACAATAATCAAAAAGTATCCCAAAAAGATATCCCTTTTTATTTTGTTTTTTCATATAAAAAACTCGAAAATATATAAAATCATATCAATTCAAACTATACCCATTAGCATATGTTATCTAAATTCATTTCTTAATAAATAGTTCCTCATATCAAGATTGAATCTTTTTGTTCTGAAATATCTAGATATCTTGTTCTTAAAATCTGCAAATGATGAATAGTATTTTAGGACAAGTAGATCATGTTTGGCTATATTCCATATCTCTTCCATTACCATAAACTCGGGTGATGCAGTTGGAAGATATACCGGGATTAGAGTATCCTTGTTTTCTTCAAAATATTTGATCACCTTCTTTGATTTATAATGAGGTGATGCTTTATCCATAAACAAATAACATTTTGGAAATTTAGCATGTATTTTCTTTAGATAATCAAGAAATGTATCTCCATTGAATATATCATACTGTCTGAATAGTTGCTTTTTTCCTTCCATGCTTATAGCACCAAAAATACATGAATGTTTATGCGAGCCTGTTACTCTAACTATAGGTCTTTTCTTTTCATCAATCCAAACCCTTCTTACAAGAGAATCATAAAAGAAGAATGATTCATCCAGTGATACTATGGTAAATCTGTTTCTTGCTGCTGCTGCTGCTGCTGTGCTTATCCACAAGTATCTGTTCTGTCTTTTTTTGAAATCCTCTTTTTCCTCTATGGATGCTGTATTAACATGTACCTTTCTTGGTACCTTCTGTTTGAATCCCCATTTTCGAAGGATACGGTATATGTGAGTATAATGATATTTTATACCACTTTTCTTTATGATTAACTCTTCCACCTGTTTTGTGGTCCAGCCTTGTTGTTGCTTTCTTTTAGTTCTTTCTTAATCTGGTAACTAGTCTCTTCTGATAGTTCGGATGGTCTACCGCTTTTTGTTCTATCTTTTAGTCCTTCTATGCCTTCTTTATCATATCTTTTTAACCAATCTGAAGCCCATGGATTGCTTCTATGCATTTCTTTTACAACACGAAAAGGAATTTGTCCATCTTCTCGTACTTTGATAATTAGCAGTAGTCTTTCCTTAACCTTTGGATCATTTTCTTTTTTGTACAAATTAACCAATTTGGATTTGGTCAATGATGACATTGAGAATAGATAGATAAATGCAAAGGATAGTAGATAGCTTTTGTGTTTTATGATAATTATCATGATAAATTGTTTAGCATACTTGTGCTAATTGGTATAGTAATTAAAATTATTAGATATGCCTCAAAGGCTCTGTAAAATTAAATATTATTTCTTTGTTATAGTAATGAGCAAATAGATTAAGCCATTGTTTCACATGTTTTAGTTTACAATTCTTCTTTCTACATGGAAAGCAGTCGTCAAAGCATTCTTTGGTTCTATCCTTAATGTACTGAATAGTTCTTTCAATTAGGCTTTTCTCATAAGATGAGTGAATATGATGGATTATTTTCAAGAACCTACATGCTTGTGGATACCAGGTACATCCATCATCTGTTGAAACTGGATGTTGACCATGTTTATAGACGATATCTGACAGAAATCTTTCTCTACCACAAACATATTCTTCTCCTTGGATATTCTTAATCCTACAATCTTTCTATTGCCAGGTTCTATGGCCATCCATAGCCAAATGTATTCAGAGCCAACAATTTTGATTTAGTTTCATCGACTATAAATTCTGAGATTTTGGTTTTTCTATAAAATAATCTTGCAGATTTGCACTTTTGTATCCGATCCCTTATCGCACTATGACTTCTTTGTAATAAATTTTGATATGGCTTTAGAGGTATTTCTTAACGAAAGACCGCTGAAGTAAGATGTAAAGAATATACAATATCTTCGATTCTGTTCTTTTATTTGATGTAT
>CAWISD010000016.1:0-26735 GCA_963838615.1 uncultured Nitrososphaeraceae archaeon | reverse complement strand
ACACTTTGTGTTTGCTAAACTCTCTGACTGACAACTGAACCTATTAATTTTAATGATACTATTAAATACTTTTTTCAATTATTTTATTTGTGATCACATGCTATTTATCACGCGGAATTCAAGTGCTTGCAAAGCAAGAACAAAACAGGGATTTGATAGAGTTCAAAGGGATGCCTGCCATGCAACCCGATTTAAAAATGATGAAAACTAATATTTTAAGAATTGAAATAAGTTGCTAAAGCTATAGATTAAATTGTTGCAATATAAGAAGTAGAAATACAATGCCCATCATTTAATGATAACGTCTTTCTGATTTTTTGATTGGATAATCATTAGCACTCATGTCCCGTATACGCATTAGACCATCGTCATTAAATTCCCAATGCTCATTGTCATGAGTTCGCATCCATTGAGTAGATTATCATTCATCTCTCCATTCATATTCAAACCGTACGGAAATACGATTTTTAGTATAACACCAGAGCTCTTTCATTAGATAGTAGTCTATCTCTTTTGACCATTTTCTTCTAAGAAACTCTACAATTGCATCTCACCGTTAAAAAACTCTGTTTGGTTACGCCAGTGTGAATCTATAGTATATGCTTGTGCTACGAGTTCTGGATTACTAGTATTCCAAGCATATATGATGATTATCCGGATTAATTGTTTAGTATACTTGTGCTAATTGGTATAATGTTTATTAAACGAAATATATTCTAAAATGGTGTTTTGTCTTTGTGAGGGTTATTCAAATTTATAAATTAAGAAATGTATCGCTTTTTTGAAAGGTTTTTTAATTGATATTAATTTTTATATTTTTAATAGAGTTTTTTTATATGAAAAAACAAAATAAAAAGAGATATCTTTTTGGGATACTTTTTGTGTTTTAACTATTGTTTTGATTAACGGTTGCCGCTTTGGTCAGTTGCTGCTGCATTACCACCGAGGTTAGCATTTACACAAACTGGAACGTTGTTACCTGAAAGTAAAACTGGTGAACCTGGACCAGTTATATCTAATGAGCTGGTGGGTTGGACACATCCTTGGCTTATGCTTTGGTCAGTGTGAGATACTTTGCCGTGGTGATTGGAGCGGTTAAAGTGGTTAAAGTGATTGAATTCAAAGTGGTTAAAGTGATCGTGATGATGTCTTTCTCTCCATGCAAAGGCGCTGCCTGAAGATGCGATAGTACCTGCAATCATTATTGTTGCAAATGCAACTACAACTAATGCTAAAGATGTTTGTTTTTTTGTTACTGAAATCATTATGTTCAAAACATTATTAGATTTATACAATATTACAATTTCTTAACATATTCTCTTTATGTAATTCTGTTATTTATTCATCTTTTAATTTTCGGTATATCTTTACCTAACATTCATCGATATTATTTTTAGTATAACAAAACAATTATTTTTATCAATGTACATAAATCACAACCGACAATATCAATTTGTATTTGAATCAAGAATGTTGTTTTTGCAGGAAACCTTGACTTTATCCATCGTATAGATATAGTGTATGGTTACCTTGTTTATTTGGTTGAATCTATATCGTTTCTTATTTTTTCTTCTCTACCTGATTTAACTTAAATAATTTATCAAAAAGTAGTTAAAAAAGGTGTTATAAAAGTAACACATATTTAAATTTCCATTCGTATCAAAACCATTTTTATAATTGGATTTTGAATAATCTGGTTTCATCGACTAATGATAATTGTTTCCACGATTAATACTTGGTACATTGATATCCTAAAATGGTATATAATTATAGTCTAAAGATATCTATTTAAGAATTTGATATCTGAAAGCCTGAAAAAAGTTTGGATGGAACTTCTTAAACATCATAATAAAGCATAAATTGATTTATTCGTGATTTATCACTACCAACCTCATTAATTTCATCATTTTTTAGTTCTACATAGGTATCTATCAAATTATTTTGAAAACAGAGATTAAGATAACTTGAATCACTTTTTAATGCCAACAATGATTCTTCCAAACTGCCTGGAAGTACATCTATCCCTAAACTTTTTCTTTTTGAATCTGTCATCTTGTAAATATCTTCATGTACTGGATTTCCGGGCTCTGTCTTTTTGTTTATTCCATCCATTCCTGCTGCTACAATTGCTGAGAATGCAAGATAAGGATTTGCAGAAGGATCTGGTGCTCTAAATTCAATTCTTTTTGATTTGGTATTTCCTTTTTCATTTACTGGAACCCGTATTACTGCAGATCTATTTCCTTTTGCCCAAGCAATATATACTGGTGCTTCAAATCCCGGAATAATTCTTTTATAAGAATTTACGGTAGGATTTACAATTGCAGCCAATGATTGAGCATGATCAAGTATTCCACCTATAAAATAACGACCAGTTTGACTTAGTCTCGGCATAATCATCATTTTCATCATAAAATAAATTAACATTTTTGGATGATGATTTTGTCCACAGACTTATGCTTACATGCATTCCAGAACCATTGTCACCTTTTTGAGGATTATTATCATCAAATATTGGTTTAGGCATAAAGTTTGCAACTTTATCATGTTTTTTTGCAACGTTTCTAACCACATCTTTATAGATCTGGACGTTATCTGCAGATCTTGTTAAATAATTATGCATAAAATTTATCTCTATCTGACCGCTACTAGCTACTTCATGATTTAAATTTGTTACTTCTATTTCAAAATATTTTTTTAATATATTGGCAACTTCAAATCTAAATTCTATCAATGAATCCTGAAATGTTGGCACATCGTAACCGGCCTTTGGACGGATTGGATATTTTCCTATTCCATACTGTTCTGTAGAAAGTATAGTTACATCTCTAGCTAATTGATGATTGTCATAGGGTTTTGTATCAGAACCGGCGGCGACATTATTATCATTATTGATATCAAAGACTATTTGATCAAAAATAAAACATTCAACTTCTGCTCCAACCTGACATGAAATTTGATTTACTGCAAGATGGTCCTCTAATGCCTGTGAAACATATCGTGGATCTTTTAAAGATCTTCCTTTATTAAAACCATTATGAACATCAGCTATTACTGCATTTATATCAAATTCTGATAGAGGTATTCTTCTTAATGTCTGTCTATCTGGAATAAGCATCATATCTGATTCATCTATCGTTGCAAAACCTTTTACCGAAGAACCATCCAAAGCAACACCTGTTCTAAAAATATCATGAATATGTTCCTTATCCGTTTGGACATATTTTGCAAGGAATTTTCCCAAAAGATCTGTGTATCTTATTTGTATAAATTCTGAATCGGTAGCAGGTTCTTTTTTATCTTTTTGATTATAAAAAGCATCATTCATTATTCTCTCAACTCTATTAACTGTATTAATTGATAGAATAAATAACTTTTTTTATATAATCATAAAAAAAGTAGATAACTTAATCAAATTCATTTATCGTGAGTCTCGGGCATAATTAGCAAAAATTTTCTAATTATGTTTAAAAATGTGCTTTGTTGCATGATTCTTAAAATTCATGATTTTACATCTGTTTTGTCTAAATAGATATCATCTTTTTATACAATGATACTTTTAACATCATTTCCTGTATCATATTTTTTAATCTAACCGAATAAACATATTCACCAAACATTCTCTTTATAGATGAGAATACGGTTTCTAACAATCCATCTTTTTCCATATCTTACAATGCTATCCTTCCATCTTTTGCAAATCTTTTTTCTGAGATATAACTGACAGATTTCTAAGAATGTTTCCTGTTTTCATCCAACTCTAGCATTCTTTCTTACTTTAATGCATGGCAAGATTCCATTGTCTGCGGACAAATATCTAAAAATATCATTACCTTCATAGGCGCCATCAGCAAATAGTTTGCCTATTGCTGTTACACTATCTGATTCTATAATATTCTCAACCAATTCGGGTAACGCCTTGCTATCATGAACATGCTCATCAGTTACCTTTATCGAAAGAATTTTCTTGCTTTTCACATCTACACTGCTACACATGTATTTTCAAATATCCTTTCTTATTCTTACATTCCATTTGTCTCTCATCCATTGGCCTCTGTTGGTAACCTTAATACCTTACTGTCTATCGCAATTGTAATATACTCATCTTCAAATTCCTTGCTTTTGTTATTCATTTATTTTTATGTCCAACTTGCTTATTCTTCGCTGCTTATTGTACTGTAATCTGGGAATAGAAGGTACTTTTCCATATTAGGCATGTCCTTGAGCAATACCTTCTTTAGTTTGTCTGTATGGAAGGTGAAAGTACACTTTAGCATATCCAAGTAAAAGAAGAAATGTATTGGGATAATGAAATGGTTCCTAATCCAATTTGTCTTTATTCATCTCTTTTAATTCCGTATTCCAGTTATCAATAACATCAAAACCTATCAGTATTTCGCCTCTTCTGACTAGAGATTGGTTGTAGACGGACCATTTCATATGTTTTGTTGGTAGATATTATTAGAGCCTATCCCAAAATTATCTTTCTATATATGATTATGCAACAAGAGAACTGTACTAATCCAAGATAATTCTCAACCTTCTTTTCATATCGAGTAAACAGTTTCCTGAATCTATTATGCCAAGAGTTTGTTCTCTCTACAACCCATCTTTTAGGAGAATGTTTTTTACGATTTGGCATAGCTTTTGTATTTTCTTCATCAACTTCCTCTCCTTTCTTTTTCTTGTATGGTATGTGCAGTACATATCCTCGTTTGATTAATTCTTGCTCTTCAGATTCGGAATTGTATGCTTTGTCAAGACATAAATGTTGCAATTTTCTTCTTGTTCTCAGTTTAGGTTTATGGGATGGCAGTTGACGTTGACGTTTTCGTCGTTTGATAACTCTATTATCAACCACATCTGTTACTAATTTTATATCATGAGTGCTTGCAGATGATATTACAACAGATAGGGGTATACCTTTTTTATCTGTTAAAATATGTCTTTTTGTGCCTAGTTTGCTTCTATCAGTGGGATTATTTCCGGTCATCGCCCCCCTAAAGGCGACTTTATTGATATACTATCGATGGATTGCCATGTCCATTTGATACCAATAAGGTCATCATAGATTTTCAATAGTTTTATCCATACCTTTTTGAATACATTTAATCCATTCCATTCTTGAAACCTACGATGGCAAGTAGAACTAGAACCGTATTCTTTAGGTAGCATTTTCCACTGACATCCTGTTCTTAGACATAGAGAATTCCATCAATCACTTTTCTGTATCGAACAATTGGTCGACCAACTGTTCTAGGATGTTTCTCCTTTGGGAGAATACTTTTAATCTCATCCCATAATTCATCAGGAATTTTGAGTATGGTAGGATGTTTATTTTTCTCCTTTACACTGTCCATTCGCTGGATGCAGGTCATAGTTTATCAAAAGAGGAAAAGAGCTATAATCCTATCGAATTTTGGGATAGGCTCTAAATGTTTTTGGTAAGGGGGAATCGTGCAACAAAGAATAAAAATGTTCTAAAAAGTTAAATCCATTATCTGTCTATCGATATCAAAATATCAAATTGATAGTAACCAGGAAAGTTTATTTTCTTTGTTATAATACACAATGCATACATAAAGAGGGGTTGAAGTGCTGTATAAATTAAACTTTATATTGTTCATACAATTTGCATTTGATATATTTGAATGACTGTTTATGTTGATTCGAATACTTCTCATACTTGTATACCAAACGAGAATAAATATAAACAGTTATTGCATAACTATCCAATCCGACGTTTCTTGATAATATACAATCTATGATCAACATTACTATCCATTTTAAAAAAAGTTTTGATACAATGTATGAATTTATAAAAATATTTTTGTTCTCTTTTGTGATTAGTTTCTTGTTATACATTAGAAAAATAATGTTATATAAATAATAACAATATTATTTACAAATTTATATTGTATCTTTCTAATAAAAACATACATTTCTTAGCAATATATTGTTTTGATTTGGTAGAAAAAATTTAAAATGGATACTAAAATAAAAATCCAATTACAATAAAAAAATGAATATATAACTATTGTTATTTGAGATTTATATGTATTAATCTAAAAAAATTTAAATAATAACTTTAATTGATTGTGATTAAAAAGGGTGGGGTGTTTGTATTTTGGTTAAAAAGGGTATAATCGAAGAAATATTTAGTAAAGCCATTTATGCAGATGATCCTTTAAATTACATGGTTACATATAGGGATTTTGAACATTATAAACAAATTAATTTAAAAGATTTTATCTCTTTATCTGAAAATTTTCAATTAATTCCAATTACACGAATAATTAAAATACAAAAAGGGGATACGATTTTGTATCAAAAACATTTGCAATAATTAATTCTAATATCTATTAGACAAAGTCTTTATGTGACAAATATCATGATATGCTATAGAATATCTTTTTCCTTTTTATGGGTTTAGATAAAAGATATGGGGGACAAGGTTTCTTCTTGCCTGTTTAAATTAATTATTTTTTATACCTTGATTCTATATTCTATTAAATTTTAATTTATATACCAATTAGCACAAGTATGCTAAACAATTTATCATGATAATTATCATAAAACACAAAAGCTATCTAGATCCTTGTATTATTCTATCTATTCTCAATGGCATCATTGGCCAAATCCAAACTGGTTAATTTATACAAAAAAGAAAATGATCCAAAAGTTAAGGAAAGACTACTGCTAATTATTAAAGTACGAGAAGATGGACAAATTCCTTTTCATGTTGTTAAAGAAATGCATAGAAGCAATCCCTGGGCTTCAGACTGGTTAAAAAGATATGATAAAGAAGGTTTAGAAGGATTAAAAAATAGAACAAAAACGCGGTAGACCGTCCGATACTATCTGAAGAGATAAGTTACCAAATTAAGAAAGAACTAAAAGAAAGCCAATCAAGGTTGGACCACAAAACAGGTTGAAGAATTAATCATAAAGAAAAGTGGAATAAAATATCATTATACTCACATATATCGTATTCTTCGAAAATGGGGCTTTAAGCAAAAGGTACCAAGAAAAATACATGTTAATACTGCATCTCTGGAGGAAAAAGAGGCTTTCAAAAAAAGATCAGAACAGATACTTGTGGATAAGCAGCAGCAGCAGCAGCAGCAGCAAGAACAAGAAAGTTTTACCATAGTATCTATAGACGAATCATTCTTCTTTTATGATTCTCTTGTAAGACGTGTTTGGATTGATAAAGAGAATAAAAGACCTGTTGTTAGAGTAACAGGCTCACACCAACATTCATGTATTTTTGGTGCCGTAAGCATCGAAGGTAAACAACTATTCAGACAGTATGACAAATTCAATGGAGATACATTTCTTGATTATCTTAAAGAAAATTCATGCTAAATTTCCAAAATGCTATTTGTTTATGGATAAAGCATCGCAACATTATAAATCAAAGAAGGTTATGAAATATTTTGAAGAAAACAAAGGATACTCTAATTCCAGTATATCTTCCAACTGCATCGCCAGAGTTTATGGTTATGGAAGAGATATGGAATATTGCAAAACGAGATCTGCTTGTCTTAAAATATTATTCATCCTTTGCAGATTTGAAGAATAAGATTTCCAGATATTTCAGAACAAAAAGATTCAATCTTAATATGAGAAACTATTTGTTACGAGATGTAATTTAGAAAACATATGCTAATTGGTATACTTTAAATTAAAATTAAACTCATTTAATTATATTTGAGAGATTATGCGAGACCAAAATTTCTTCTTATGTAATAGAGAAATTATTATTGTTTATGTTATTTAATTGGTAACGTATGAAAATAATACTTTTAACTTTAATTAATACATAAACTGAAAACAAAATGGTACAGGATAATGGTTTTCCAAATTCTTTGGAAACCCAAATTAAGAAATTTAATGCTGACTCATTATATTTTGTGGATAGTTAAGAGACAGAATTTTTTTATATTCTTCTTGTACTATTATGTATGATTATGTCTGTATACCTAATCATATAGAATAGATTTTCAAAAACTTACGCCATAATAGAAATCCCTCTAGAAATAGATTCTGAAGATTTGAAAAAAGTGGTTGCATGTACATAGGTTGTTATTTAAAACAAAAACACTGCCGTTTTATTTGGATAATCATTAACATTTATTTTATTTAAATACTTGTATTATATGACATCTTTAATCTTATTTTTATCTTCAAAAAGGAAAGTCAATAATTTCTGATACACTATAGCTGTTTTTTCTACAAACGGTGAATGACCTGCATCAGTTATTAATACAAATTGAGAATTGTAGAGAATTTGTCTAAATTTGTTCGCATAACATAGTGGTATTAGATTATCTTTGTCTCCCCAAATTATCATACAAGGAATTTGTCTAATTTGTTCTAGCCTTTCTAAATTAATAGAATTTGTAGTGCTGTTTCTGAATGCTGATTCAAAAGCATGCTTTGCTCCCGGTTTTTCAATTACTGATATAAATATATCTATTATAATCGGGAGTAAAAGGTGTGGATTTGAAAACAAACTTCCAAATACTTTTTTAAGTTTGTTGTATCTAAAAAAAGGATTAGATTCCAACGCTGCATCCAAGTATTGTTCTAATAATTTAGTTGGTTTATTAAGCATGCCAGAAGAATCTATTAAAACAAGTTTTTCAATCTGGTCTATGTTTTGTATCGCATATTCTATTGCAATGTATCCGCCTAATGAATGACCTATAATTATTATTTTATCCTTTTGGTCTTTTATTCCAATTTGTATAAGAAAATTTTTGATAAATTGACTAAAATAACTTATTGTATAGTCTAACTTAGGTTTATCGCTTCCACCAAAACCAATCAAATCCACAGATATGGTATGAAAATGCTCCGATAATGCTTGAGGGATATCACGCCATACAATTGAAGAAGAACCAAGTCCATGAATAAATAAAATATGTTTTTGTTTATTTTTTCCATATTCATCATATCTTATTTTGAACCCTTTTAATTCGATGTACATTTGTAAATCAATAGTTGGTAAAAAAAATAATTTATATGATTATCGATTATTAGTAGATAAATGAGTTGAAAGAAAGTGGATATTCGATATATCCTGGAATATACTGCATCACTACCTTTATGCTTTGATCAATTGGATGGCCGTAAAACTACGGCAAATAGTGTGATGCGATTTACAATTTTATTTATAATGTTTCTTATCAACAAAAAAGAATTATTTGTTTGACAGATGATGTCTATGACAACAAAAACTAATCTTTATATGCTCTTAATGATTATTTGCTCTTAATGCTGTTAATATTTATGGATTTTTTTGCGTTCTCTATTATACGTTCTGCCAATTGATTTGATTCCAAAATATTGGCTATAGTCCATTTGTTGTTTGGATTAACCAATTGTTTTACTGAATTAATTC
Source organism: uncultured Nitrososphaeraceae archaeon (assembly GCA_963838615.1). Taxonomy (GTDB): domain Archaea; phylum Thermoproteota; class Nitrososphaeria; order Nitrososphaerales; family Nitrososphaeraceae; genus Nitrosocosmicus. Next base: position 17,326 of record CAWISD010000016.1, on the reverse strand, counting down.
CTGCATTTGCAAGTGCAAATGATCTTATACGTCCAATTTCTCTTATGGCACATAATTCTAAAAGTTCTTCTTTTACCATTCCTGCATTTATCCTCTTTGATAATGTGATGAGAATATTTGTAATTGCTTTGAGTGCCTTTGCATTATGAATTAAAATAACTTGAGCAATTCTTAATGTGGCGCCTACTAGCCATTCCATATTTTCCTGAAGAGCTGAAAAATCTCCTCGACCAAATCTTTGATATAGATATTCAAAATTTATTCTATGCGAAAGATCATCCATATTAAGCTTATCATAAAAAGCCATGGTTGTACCTAGACACTTTCTTTCTTCTTCAGTCAGTTTTTCATGCAAGTACATTGTTCTATTTAATATTATCTCGTTGATATGGTTTTTTGCAAATTCTATTTCATTTTCCTTTGATTTTGTTGTTTTCCATTGGTCTTGTAATTCCTTTGCATGCATTAATGTATGTATGATTGAAAATATGGTAATTTTCTTTGGAATACTAATTCTTATAAATGAGTTGGATGAATTAAAAATTGATTTCGAAAAATAAGATTCAAGGGCAAAAAGCATATTACGGATAAGATATCCGGTACGCGGATTCAGATAGAATTTTATTGTTTCATATCCAAGCTTGGTAATGCAATATGTTATCCCAGTTGACTGATCACTATCGAGATTAGTATCGCCATCTTTTCGAATATCATTGTATTTTATTCCATTCATATCTGTAATCATGTCTTTGATTGGAGCATTATTCATTCCAACACTCGATGAATTTTTGTTAGCTGTTATCATATCCATATCAAGAAGCTGCTTTAGGTAACTGGTACTATCTATTTTAAAGCCGCAAGTAAAATAAAAACTATGGTTAAAAAAATTATTTATATCTTTTAACATTGTAAACTTTTGACCGATATCTGCATTTCTTTTTATAATCGATAGTGTTTGGAATACCAGGGTATTAAGAGTAAATTGGCTTTCTACTTTTTCTAATGGTCTTGCAATAAATTGAATTGCAGATGGTAGGGAAGATGTCATAATTAATGCTCTGCCTCGTGTTTCATAGCCTGGTCTTCCTGCTCTACCACATCCATTCAAAAAATCTCTTTTTGCCATCATCTGTTTATTGGTTCCATTCCAAAATGAGAGCGAATCAAAAATTACCAGCGTTGCAGGTAGATTAACTCCAGCAATTAGGGTAGTAGTGCTCAGAAGAATTTTTATTTTACCTGATTTGTAAGCCTCCTCAACTAGTTTCCTTTTCTGTAAATCTAGGCCTGCATGATGAAAAGCCACGCCACTTTTCATAACGGCAATCAATTTATCGTCTTTTAATTTCATTTTTGAGATATAATTATTCTCAATTTCTGCAATATCATTCGTAGAAAGGTACTTGTGAAAGTTCTTGGAATTATTCATCAAAAAAGCTAAATTTGATGCTAAAGATTCAGTACTGGATCTATTTGTGGTAAAAATAAGAACTTGTCCATTTTCTTTAATTGTTTGCTCTGATAAAAACCATAACGGATTATCTATATCTTTAGCGCGCACTCATGTTCTAAAACTCTATAGATGGAGTTAAGCGACGCTATTGATACTTCAGTTTCGTTGGCATTTTTATTGGATATTTTTTTATTGGATGGTGGAGTAGTATCATATGTTATTCTACCTTGAGCATTGGCAGTGACTTTTTCTTTTTCCTCTTCGTTCCCTTTTATCGCCTTATTTCTTAAATTACTTTTGTAAATAATCTTGTTAATTGCATTAAGGCTTCCATATTTTACAAGAATTTCTCCCGGCTTCAATCCACTTTTAACTTTTTTTTCTAAATCTAAATTAAAAGATTTTTTTTAGTATAATCATTTTTGCTATTACTGCCATATAGCGCAAATCCCACTTCTAGATCAACTGGCCTCCAATTACTAGTTCCATATTTTGCATTGATCCATTTGGCAACACTCTCTACATTTGGTAATACCGCACTGAGCAAGAGAATCCTTATTTTTTTATCAAACATTGTGATGACCTTTGTAATAGATGATTCTAATGTTGGACCTCTCTCAATATCACTTATCATATGAGCTTCATCAACCACCAACAAACCTACTCTCTTTAACCAGCCGTTGACAAATCGGATATTATTTAATACCGAATCAAATTTTTCATAGGTCATGGAAATCAAATTAAAATTTGAATAATCGATATTGTCTTTTGTTTCATTTGGATTTGCAGAAGATATACAAGACCATCCATATTTGCTGTAATATTCAAAATCTTGCCTTTTCTCTTCTGCAATTGATTTGTAGGGTGAAATAAAAATAACTTTTTGCCCTTTCTTTAACGTATCAACAATACGTAATTGTGCCAGGGCTGTTTTTCCAGTTCCTGTATTTGTTGCAACTATATAATTGGATGAATAGTCAATAAATTCCTTATTTAATATGTCTTTTTGTGCACCATTAAAATCAGAAAATTTATCTACCGAAATTAAATAATCTATAGCTTCCGGATGAATAGTTTGCATATAAAAAGATCCATAAAATTGTACCAATCCACATTTTTTAATTTAATGTAATATTGATTCCTGCTTTTAATATATTTATTATCTATCCACAAGCCTAAAATCATCGGACTAATAGTGTAGATTTAGAGAAAATTCGATATTCTAGGTCCATTATTTTCTTATCCGTTATCTTGGGCGTATGATGAAGATAATACGAAGATAACTGGGAAATAAATCTGTAATTTTTCCTTAACTTTATTGATCCATTGTCTTACACGTCTAATTTCTATATCACTTCTGGTGTGGCATCCGAAAGATTTAGAGTAAAGAGACGAAAATAATCTTTATAAATAATATTGTTATAATTTTTAGGCTTTTGTTCTAGAATCCATAATATCCTTTCAAATTTATTTATATAGTAAAAAAAGTTTATAATATGATAGTATATAAAATATATATTTTATTCTACATAGTGCTGATGAGTTAATTGGTCATAGAATCTTACTGATTTTATATTTACAAATTCTAGCATTCCATATCTTGACAATTCTCTTCCAAATCCACTATTTTTTATTCCTCCAAAAGGAATCCTGGGATCTGATACTACGACATTATTTACAGTGACGATACCTGCCTGTACTGCTTTTGAATATCTTTCTGCCTTGCCCAAATCTTGTGTCCAAATACTTGCTCCAAGACCAAATTTAGTATTATTTGCTACTTCTATTGCTTGTTTTTCATCTATCTACAGTTAATATTGGTGCAACCGGTCCGAATGTCTCTTCTTGTGCTAATTCCATATCTTCAGTAACATCTTTAAAAATTGTTGGACTGTAAAAATATCCTTTAACACTACCGTTGATTTTGACATCCTTTCTATGACCTCCAGTAAGTAACTGGGCTCCTTCTTTTATGGATCTCTTGACAATGCCATCTATATTCTCAACAGCTGAAGCGTCTACTAGTGGTCCTATATCAGTATCGTCTTTCAATGGATCACCAACTTTAAGTTTTTCTGTCTTTTCTACAAATTTTTCTATAAATTCATTTGCTACTTTCTTTACAACAATAAAGCGCTTTGATGCTATACAGCTCTGACCGCAATTGATAAATCTTCCCTTTACTGCACCAGATGATGCTTTCTCAATATTGGCATCTTCACAGACTATAAATGGGTCACTTCCTCCTAATTCAAGAACTGTTTTTTTTAGTTGGGATGTTGCTCTTTGTGCTACTTTAGCACCAATTGGAACACTTCCTGTAAATGTTACAGCACTTATATCATCTGAATCTATGAGATATTCAGCTTCTTTAGATGATGCAATAATTGTTTGAAATATATTGCTAGGTAGTCCAACCTTTTCAAATATTTTTTCCATTTGTATTCCACATTGCATCGTAATACTAGATGGTTTTAAAATAATTGTATTTCCTGCCATAAGAGATGGTGCTGCAAACCGCAGGGCCTGCCAATAGGGAAAGTTCCATGGCATTAGACTTGCTATTACTCCTATAGGTTCAAAAGCCACAAAACTTTTTCTTGCTTCTGTATTTATCAATTCATCCGTTAGAAATATTTTTCCATTATCTGCAAAATATTCAATTGCCAAAGCACATTTCTCTACTTCTGCCCTTGCTTCTTTGATGGCTTTTCCCATCTCTATAGTGGCAGTTCTAGCAAGATTCTCCTTGTCTTTTCTAAACTGCTCAGCAAATGCATACAGAAAACCCACTCGTTTATTGTGGTCTTTTTTCCATTCATAAAATGCTTCTTTGGCTTTCTTTGTTTTGTTTATTATTTCATCTTTGGTTATATTGTCATATTCTTGAATTACCTCTTCTGTTGAAGGATTAATAGTTTTTATTGTCATAGATTTATAACACCTCTACCGGTAATCTTGCCTTCTTTTAATCTGGTTAGTGCTTCTGTAGCCTCACTTAACTTGAATCTATCTGAAATAACTGGTTTGATTACTTTTCTCTTTGCCAAGGAAACTAATTCGGCCATATCCTGAATATTTCCTGTATATGAACCAATAATACTATATGCCCTTGTTGGCATTGATACCAAGTTTAATTTCAGCTCTCCTCCAAAAAGACCTACTAAAACTACCTTTGGCCCTTCTTCTTAATAGTTGCATATCTGCTTCTACTGTTTTTGAAGCATTTACAAAATCAATGACAGCATCTGCACCTAATTTGTCTGTTAATTCCATTACTCTTTGAACAGGATCTTCATTCTTTGAATTAATTGTCTCATCTGCACCATTTTCTTTTGCTACTTTAAGTTTATCATCTCCTAAATCCATAGCAATTATTCGAGCACCAAATACTGCTTTTGCCAGCTGTATTGCCATAAGACCCAGTCCTCCAGCTCCAACAATTACTATGTTATTATCAGGTCTTATTCCTGCATTCTTAACAGCACTGTATGCTGTAAGTGCAGAACAAGATAAGGTTGCTGCCGTATCTGACTCTAATTCATCAGGTATTCTAAGTAGATATCTATAGTTTGGAACCAAAACATATTCTGCATATCCTCCATCTTTGTAAACGCCAAGTGACCTTGGATGGTCACAAAGGTTTTCATCACCAGTTCTACATGCAGGACATAGTCCTTCACCTACCCATGGATATACCATGACTTTTTCATCTTTTTTGAAAGTCTCTTTAGCATCATCTCCCATTTCAGATATTATACCTGCAATTTCATGTCCTGGTGTCAATGGATATTTTACTCCTCTATCTGTAGTCTTTATGAATTGGCCATTCAGTCCTGTATATCCCCCTTCCCACAAGTGAATATCACTATGACAAACTCCAGAAGATTGAACTTTGACGAGAACTTGAGAACCCCTTGGTTTTGGAGTTTCTAATTGTCTAATTTCTAATGGTTCTTTTGGTGTGACTATTTGTGCTGCTTCCATTGTGAAGCTAAATACAAGTATTATATTAACGTTAATAAGAAATTTATTAAGACTATGATTTTTTTGAAAATAAATAATTATCTGATTTGATGATTTTATAATCTTGGGGTTCATATTTATGTTCTATAATAAAATTATTAATGATTTAATCAAAATAGTCTGAAATTCTTTTTTGTTCTACAATAATGTTGCAGATTTTGCTATTTTTAATCCATTCATTTTTCGATATAGACATTAAAGCACAAGCAAAGGAAATCGCTTTTTCGAAAGTTTCAAACTTGTTGATTGGACCTCTTAATGCTTCTCTTATACCTTCTCTTATCTGCCATACTCCTACTGGTATTACATATTGAGGATGAATTTCTCTCAAAGTTAAAACTGCTGCCTTTTTTTTTATTTTATTTAAATGCTCAGATACTGCTAGCCTAGCTGCAAAGAATGCTCCAGCTATTGTTGGATAATGATCTAATCTTACTGCATCTTCATAATCTCTTCCCATTCCTACCATTCCTTTACTGTCAATCCAACCTTCTTGCATTTCAAAAACCCAAATACTATAAGGAATTAAAATAATTGAATAATAGTTCCCTAGGTGATGATGTTGGTATACCTCAAACAATTCTATAGGCGAATAGTTTTCTATCTCTTTTGTTAGATTTGTAGAGATTATATCATCTATGGCAGAAATACTCCATTTTGTTGGAACAAGTTTTCTATTTTTATGTAATCCTAGCATTCCCATACTAAAAATTCGGTTAATCTTGCTGATCTCTACATCTTTTTGATATAGGTTGACTATTGCTTCTTTTGCATGTAAATCTTTATCATAAAAAGCATCTTCCAATCTCTTGTCGACGGAGAGTGAAGATGATATTTTAAAAGCATTTAAAGGTGCAACAAAACCGTAAGTTACGGAATCTACATCAAAACCCGAGTTTTTCTTTTGTTCGATATCAACAATGGGTATTTTATCAAATTTTAATTCGCTTTCAGCCGGTTTATTTGCCATTGCTAATTCCTGTAATGATTCTATATGTCTTCCAAAAATCTCTTGTATATTGGCATCGTATACTCCTCTTACAAGAGATAAGCGATAGTTTGCAATTTCATCGATGGTTTTGCCAAGCCATTTTTCTGGACTGTCAAGTATCGAGGTGTTTCCATGTAATGGGGGTATCATGGGTCCGATTTTTATTTTGGGATATCCATGATGACCTACAAAAACTGATGGAGGTGAGGCACCATATAGATTTTTTACTGTTAACTTTGTTGCATTTGAATTGAGAAATTGAATCCATTTATTTTCTAAATTTTTTTTTATTTCTTGTATGCTAGACATATTTATTCATTGATGGAATTTCTATTGATTTTGTTAAACCTTTTTTATTACTTTTAATGGTTTTTAAACATGCTTTTGTTATGTTTAAAAATAAATTTAAATAATTTATTGTTCTATTTCTGTTATTGTATCGTCTGAACGCTTGATGACTTTTATTTTACAATTTTTACATTCGTAATAATTATTATCATGTGTGTGACTAATCGATCCATTTAACCATATCATTAATTTTCCACATCTTAAACATGACATAGTCATATACAATAGAAAAAAACAGTGGTATTAAATTCTTTTGAAAATAAAAACAAATAATAAAATTTTGATATATTATATTTCACAATCAAAATGCTTATTACACCTTTAAAAATTATCAATAAAATATCTTTTCTTTATATTGGGTTTTCAACATTACAAGGTCATTATCATTATATTTTCAACTATCTTGTGATAGTTTTTTAAAACAAACGAATTGGATTGATTTTATTACTAAAGAGATTACCATCAAGTATTATGATATATTAAAACATGTTTGTTAACTTTTATATAATTTAATTAAGGCCCTATATAAAAATTATATATGGTATACATATTGTAGACCTTATGAGAAAAAAAATTAAAGTTGCAATAGCAGGTGTTGGAAATTGTGCATCTGCTCTTATTCAGGGAATTCAGTATTATAATTCTAATTCTAATCCTAATGATGATATCATTAAAAACAATATTGATGGTAAAGATAATGAGAATCAAAATCATTCTTCTTTAACAGACACCAATACTAATTCAACAGCAGATAATTTCATCGGTCTTACTTCTATTAATATAGGTGGATATGAACCTAGTGATATTGAATTTGTTGCAGCGTTTGATGTAGTTGATACAAAAGTTGGAAAGGATTTGTCTGAAGCCATTTTTGCTCCTCCCAATAACGCGATTAAAATAATGGATATTCCATCATTTGATGTAAAAGTTCAAAAAGGTGATGTTTTAGATGGGATAGGTAAACATTATTCTGAAATGGTAAAAATTTCTAATGATTCTACTGTCGATATAGCAAAAATATTAAAAGATGTAAATGCTGATTTATTACTTAATTATTTGCCTGTAGGCAGTAGAAATGCTACCGGAAATTATGCTGAAAAATGTTTAGAATCTGGAGTTGGTTTTATTAATGCTATACCAGTTTTTATTGCATCAGATCCTAAATGGCAAAATCGTTTTAACGACAAAAACATTCCTTGTGCTGGAGATGATGTTATGAGTCAGTTAGGTGCAACGGTTCTTCATAAAACTCTTGCAAAATTATGGGTAGATAGAGGTGTCAAGATAGATGAAACATATCAATTAAACGTTGGTGGCGATATGGATTTTTATAATATGTTGGATGAAGAACGGCTTGAAGATAAGAGGATTAGTAAAACATCTGCAGTAAAGGCTATGGTTCCATATGATGTACCAATGAGGATAGGACCATCGGATTATGTTAATTTTTTAAAGAATGATAAAGTTGCCTTTATCCATATGAAAGGAAGATTCTTTGGTAAAGTGCCATTGGAGCTTGATTTAAAGCTTAGAGTTCCTGATGCATATGATAGTTCTGGGGTTATGATCGATGCAATTCGTGGCTCTAAAATTGCATTGGATAGAGGTATCGCTGGTCCTTTGGAGAGTATTTCTTCTTTTTGTTTTAAACATCCACCTATTCAAATGTCTTATACACAGGCCAAATCTAATTTCCTAGAATTTGTTGAAGGAAAAAGAGATAGGTAATTGTTTTATAATTAGTTAATATAAAAGAAATTTTATATTTTTGTATCGTTACGCTTTTTTATGGTTTGATTAAATACGTTGGTTTAGCAAGGTCTGTTATATCTATCCAACATTTTGCTATTTTATCCAAACAAGAAATGATGTTTACAACTGCAACAACAGATGTTTCATTTGTTAAAATATCTTTATTTGACTTTATATTTTTTTTTAGATTCGAAAGTGAGATTTTAAATTCTTCATAATTTTCTATTACTTTAAAAGCTTTATCCCTACTCATTTTGGTAAATGCTTCTATCGAATAAGTCTGCATTTCCTCAAGGGAAAAACCTGTTTTTTTTATTAGTTCTGTGATTTGCTTGTCTTCTTTTACTTCTGTTAAATAAGATATTAATTCTGTTATTAAATCGCCTGCAGTTTCGAGAAAATTAGCCGCAATTCTATAATCTAGCATATCTATGTTACTTAAATTTAGGATACTTGCTAGTTTTTTATTCATTATGGCAGTTCTTATTAGTCTTACTAGCAAAAAATATTGTCTATCTATCTCATCATCTCTACTTGCTATCTTTTTTTTCAAGTCTTGGTTAAACTTGCCATCTATGGAATATATCGTTTCTTTGAACATTCCTGTTATTATAGAATTCATCATGTTTAGAATTTTTTCAATGTTTAATGTTTTTGCATCCAATAGAAACTGCAATTTTATATTAAATTATTCTCATCTACTATTTCTAATCCAATTAATTTCCTAATGGATTTCTTTATTGTTTCACTATCATCAAAAGATATGGGTTCTTTGGATTTAATATTTATTATATTGTATCCTAGTAAATATGCACCAAAAATTTTATTTAACAAAATTTTTATGTCTTCTGTAGTTTTTCCAATACCGTCAATTTTGCTATTTTTATCTTTATCATTTTGAATGTCTAATCTATAATTATCGTGATGATAATTAAATTCTATTTTTATTTCTTCATTTTGATCAACATTATAAATTGAAATGGTATTATCACTATTTGTTTCAATATTTACGATTCTTCCTTTGGTTAAAAAGTTTTTTTTTATCCATTCTGTAGGAAGAGATATTAAAATACTACTTCCTATTTGTTGTAGTGTCCTTGTATAAATTGTCATAATTAATTTATACTAGTATAAATTAATTAAACTATATTTTTATATTTTGTTTTAATATTAATAAACAGTCTAGATGGTTATAGTAGCTCAAATACCAGTTTCGATTGCAAAGGCCTTTAGTCCGGGTCATTTAACTGGTTTCTTTGCTACTGATAAAACTGTACAAATGACTCATCCAAATTTTAATGGTTCTCTTGGTGCTGGTTTTAGTATTAGTAAGGGAATATTTACAACAGTTAAAGTCTATAATGATTTTAGTAAAAATTATAGAATACTCGTAAATGGTGTAGATTCTTTTGATGCTAAAGTTTCTAAATTTGTCATTGAATATTATTTAAAAATGATTGACTAACCGATTTTTATTTCTGTTGATCATGAATCTGAAATTCCAATCGGTTATGGTCTTGGCTCTAGTGGTTCAGCAGCACTTAGTCTTTCCTATGCTTTAAATCAATGCTCTAAAAACAAATTTATCTAAAATCCATGCAGCACAAATTGCTCATCATGCCGACTTTATTTGTAAAACTGGACTTGGAACTGTAATATCTGAATTTACGGGCGGTTTTGAAATACGTACTAGTATTGGAGGTCCTGGAATAGGAAAAATTTTAAAAATTCCTGTATCTTCAGAATATCTTGCTATCGTTTTATGTATTCAACCTATAAGTACTGAATCTTTGTTAGATAAATCCTTCTGCTTTGATAAAAATAATTTATTAAATCTATCTGGAAAGGCAATGATTGAAAAATTAATAAAAAATCCTGATATTGATACCTTTTTAGAACTATCTAATGATTTTGCTAAAAAATGTGGTCTTTTAGATGGTTATTGTAAAGACCCTATGTTGGCATTAGAGTCTTTGGAATAAAGAGTAGTGTTGCTTTGTTTGGCCATGCTCTTTTTACAATTGTAAAAAAAGAAAACTTGCATAAAGTAATTCAAACCTTAAACCAATTCGACGGAAAATTACTTATTTGTAGTATTGATAATCTTGGCGCAAGATTATTTTGAAATTAAGATGGGCACAAAAATATTGATACCTAAAAACCACCCTAGATACTGCTCTTTGAATAATTCGTGAAAAATTAGTAGAGGGTTTTGAAAAAGGTCTTGTTGCTCGTGAAGGTTTAATTGCACATGGTAGAGGAGAGTCTTTTGATTATTTGCTAGGTGAAAAAACTATTGAACCTGCGTTATAATCTATAAATGCTGCTTCAGCTCTTTTTATACTTGCAGAACATCCTGTTATATCGATTAATGGAAATACTGCTGCTCTGTGTGCCAAAGAAATATGTGACTTAAATCAATCATTGGAAAAATCTTCTAGTTGAAATTAATCTCTTTTACCATACTCATGCAATAGAGAAAAACTAATTGCAAATGAATTAAAAAAATATGGATTGAAAAAAATATTAGGAATTGATCCCAATACATCAACTCAAATTCCAGAATTGGAAAGTAATAGACGAAAAGTTGATTCAAAAGGTATATTTGTAGCCGATGTTGTTTTTGTTCCTTTAGAAGATGGTGATAGAACAATTGCTTTAAAAAAAATGGATAAAAAAATTATTACAGTTGATCTTAATCCTTTATCAAGAACATCTTTAACCTCTGATATATCGATAATTGATAATATTGTTAGAGCCCTTCCTCAATTAATAAAAAGTATAGAGTATCATAAAAAAAATTCTACAAAAAAAGAATTAAAAGAAATTGTCAATAGTTTTAATAATAAAGAAGTATTAAACGAATCCCTTGATATTCTGAAATCAAGTAAAATGTTAACTAAACTATTACTAATGCCGTGGATTCAAAATATATTTTAAAAGTTTAATGTTTTAATCATATGGATGTTTATGAAATAAAATGAGATTAAGTATTACTGATATAAAGCAAAAAAAGAATAAATCTGAAAAAATAACTGTTGTTACTGCATATGATTATTCCACTGCAAAAATTTGTGATACTTCAGGAATAGATATAATTTTAGTTGGTGATAGTGCTGGTATGGTTATGCTTGGATATGATAATACAATTCCTGTTACTATGGATGAGATGCTAGTATTTTGTAAAGGTGTTATAAATGGATCTAAAAATGCTCTTATTGTAGCAGATATGCCATTTGGTTCTTACCATTCTAATTGATCTTTATCCTTTTTAAATGCTGTTAAATTTATTAAATTGGGATGTAATGCAGTAAAAATAGAAGGCGGTAGTGAAATTGCTCCGCTTGATACATGATCTTACACAAAAAGGAATACCTGTTATGGGTCATATTGGATTAAAACCTCAAACATCTCCATTATGGGAAGGATACAAGGTTCAAGGAAAAACATGCGACTCTGCTATTGATTTATTAAATGATGCTATTCGAACTTGAAAAATCTGGTGCTTTTAGTATAGTACTTGAGATGGTTACAGCTGAAATTGCAGAAAAAATTTCTACAATTACTTTCCATTCCAACGATTGGTATAGGATCGGGCAATAAGTGTGATGGTCAGGTACTTGTGTTACATGATTTACTGGGGTTGTATACCAATATCAAGCCAAAATTTGTAAAACGTTATACTAGACTCTTATTCATTATTTTCTGCAGCAATAAATAACTATGTTAGTGATGTAAAATCAGGAGAATTTCCAAATTCTTCATATGCTTTTTCTATGCCATCAGAGGAAATACAGAAATTTGAAAATTATTTTAATTCTTTAAAGAATGAGAGAAAATAATGATAAAAATAATTATTTTCTTTTATATTAGGAATATATTGCTTATGAATACTGATAATTACAATGAGGATGATCATGATGATAAAATTGATCATATTCATCATCCTTCAAAAGATATAAAATCTACATTGGGAACTGAATTATTAAATAAAAAAATTGTTATCTGTGTTACTGCCAGTGTGGCATGCTATAAATCTATAGATTTAATTCGTCTCTTGATCAGACATGGAGCAGAAGTATTTGTAGTTATGTCTAAAACAGTTGAAAAATTTATTTCAAAAGATTATTTTGTATGGGCAAGTGGTAATAAAGTTATATCCAATCTATCTGGTAGCCTGGAACATATAGTGTTGGCAGATTATGGTAAATCTGATTTAATTATTGTATATCCATCTACTGCTAATACTATTGGTAAATTTGCAAATGGAATAGATGATACTCCTCCAACCTCAATTTTATCTGTTGCTTTGGGTTCAAAAATTCCCATTGTTATTGCACCTGCTATGCATGAATCTATGTATGAAAATGATATTATAAAAGAAAATATTGCTAAATTGGAAAAAAAAATGTTATTTTTGTAAATCCCAAAATTGAAGAAGGAAAAGCCAAAATTGCAGATATAGATTCTGTTCTTGCTTGCATTATCAATATACTAAAAAAAAATTCTAATATTTAATAATAATGACTAATAATGAAAATGTCGATTTTATTAAAAAATCTGAGAAATTAATTTCTGCAATTAAAGAGTCTCAATTGAAATATTTTTTTAAAGATAAAAAAATTCTAATATCACTTGGTAGTACTATAGAATATATCGATCCAATTCGAGTAGTTTCCAATACCAGTTCTGGAAAAATGGGTATTTCCTTGGTAAAAAATGCTCTAACTTTTGGTTCAAATGTAACAATTGTAAAAGGTTTTACTACTTTTAATATTGTGATAGATGAAAAATATCCTACAAGTCTGATTTCAAAGTACTCGATGTAACTACTTCCCAGCAGATGTATGATGTAATTTTACAAGAATTAAAATCCTTTTCTTATGATATAGTTATTTTAGCTGCTGCTGTTTCAGATTTCAAACCTGCTGCAGTCTCTGATTTTAAAATATCTTCTGACACATCATCCTTAACTCTTACTTTTGTTCCTACTGTAAAAATTATTAATAAAATTAAGACATATTAATAAAAAGTTATTTTTAGTTGGATTTAAAGCCGATTATAATGTATCTGTAAACACATTACTTGAAAAATCTTTTAAAAAGATGGTCGAATCTGATGCCGATTTGGTAGTTGCAAATGATGTTGGTAAAAAAGATGTACATGTAGGTTCGGATTTTAATGATGTTTTTGTATTAACCAAAAATAAAAATTATTATCATCTTCCAACTCAAAATAAATATGATATCGCTACTAATATTTTTAAAATTATTTATATTGATATGATGGATTTATCAAGTTCGATTGAGAAAAAATGAAAAGTTATAACAATAGACGGCCCTGACTACATGAAAATCTTGTAGTATCTTCTAGTATTGGAGTTGGCTAGGTTCAAAGTTTACATGCTCCTCTGTATGAAAGCGAGGTTATGACTTAATCGTATCTTATCAAGCGGCTGTCATCAAAGTACCCCAAAGAGGCTGGATGGATGTATGCTCCCTGTAAAGCCAAATTAAAAAAAGAAAAGGAAATGAAAAATTATGAATCATCTTGGAATGGATGTAGCGGGAAAGAGAAAATGTAGGGCAGTAGCACTTAAAGATGACAAAGAAAAGATAATTGATGAATTATTCTTTGGTAATGATAAAGATGGGATACCAACCTGCTTTCAAGAATACAGTCACAGGGAAAAAGGTTCTACTAAAGAGCAGTCTTAGAATCTACAGGAAACATGTGGATGAAGAATTCATGATACACTGTGAAAGAAAATGACATAGATACTAAACTTGCCAATCCATACAAGACAAAGATAATAGCAACAGAAGCTAAAATAAAATCAGGTAAACTTCTGAATGCTATAGAATTTTATCTGATCTACTACTGCTGCGAACAGATTTGATATATGAATCAATCATATGTACCAAAGAGAGAAGATAGAGACAGACAAAAGAAATCTTGTTAGACACACAGAATTACGCTATCCAGAACCAAGACAAAACTGATGGTAAACAAAGCACATTCAATCTTCATTGATAACTATGATTATCAAACCGATTTAACCGACATATTCAATAGTAAATCAGGAATAGAGTGGCTGAATCGTTGTCTTCTCAGATTACACCAGTAGATGAAATTATCCTCCTCAATACATCAATAGAGTCCATCAAGACAATTAACCAACAGAGATAGACACAGTGTCAAAAGATATTAAAATATGTGCTTTGTTGCATAATTCATTACCTTTTAATCCCTTCTATTCTTGTTCCTCTATATTCTTCTGAACAGGTTATACAATGATACTATTATCATCATCTCCTTTACCATGTTTTGAAATCGTGTAGCAGATACATATACTCACCAAACATTCTCTTGATAGATGAAAAGGTTGTCTCAGCCATCCATCGTTGTCCATATTTTCTTTTCTTCTTCCATTTCAATAAATCCTTAGCCTGTAACCTTACTTCCATATTCCTTAACCTGTTGTTTTTAGGTGAAACAATGGAATTCTTCCTTCTTACCTTTATTCCTGGCGTGATTCCATTCTTATCAAGATACCCGAAATTTGTGTTTGTATCATGGGCTCCGTCAGCAAGAAGGACTAATTTTAGCTTCTTTACAATGTTTTTCTCGTCTGGTGGAACAGCCTTTAAAACATCGTCAACCAGTTTCTTTAACATCTTGCTGTCATGTACCTTCTCGTCTGTTACCTCCAAAGCAAGGATCTCCTTAGTCTTTATGTTTACAGCTATGTGGATTTTGAGATAACCTTTCCTATTTTGTGTGTTCCATTTTTCATTCATCCACTGGCCTCTATTAGTTACCTTGATACCCGTGCTATCTACTGCAATTATGATATACCCATCATCATCATCTGTATTGTCTTTTTTGATGTTGACTGACGGTTAACTTGTTCATTCTCTTGCAGATATGACCATAACTTGGATTAGCCGGTAGACGTTTTCCTACAGTAGCCTTGATTATTCCCTCCATTTGTCTATATGGCAGATGAAATGATATACGGATGTAACCAATAACGAGTATGAAAGAATCTGGAAATATGAATGGCTTACCATTCTTGTTTTTATTCATTCTTTCCAGGTCAGAGTCCCATGTATCAAGAAAATCATATGAAAAAAGGATTTCACCACGTCGAACCAAGGACCTATTATAAGAAGGCCAATCCACCATAAAGGATTAAGAATGGTAATCCAGCTAAATTTGTTGAGTTAGGCGACAAAGCACACAAGAATAAAAAAATCCTTGAATATATAATTGATGAAACTGCAATAAAAACAGGTTCCGAATGGATATGGCTTTGGGTTGTTATTGAACCAACAAATGATAAAGAAATCCTTGCGGTTGATATATCAAAAGAGCGAAACATGTTTGTGGTTATTGAGCGAATTCTGTCGCAAGTAATACACAAATATGGATTACATTCTGTTTCCTCAGATGGCGGTCCCTTGGTACCCACAAGCCTGCAAGTTTTTAAAACTTGTCCATTACCTTCATTCTTCTTATGAGAAAAGCATTATAGAAAGAACAATGCAGTACATAAAAGATAGAACAGAAAGCTTCGATAACTACTTTTCTTGCAAAAAGAACAAGTGTAGATTAGATCTCTTGCATAATTAGAAAGAATCTATATCTTCCAGTATGATACTTTTTAGTTTCTATCGACCTTGGTTTGTTATCCTATAGTTTACCAGGCCTGCTACTATATCTGATATTTTATTGTATTTTCTTAATTTGTTCCTAAAGACATCGCTCATTATTCTGTACTATTTTTAATCTACAAATGGTATGTTCCACTATTATCCTCTTTTTGGAATGAATTTTGTTATACTCTTTTTCTTCTTGGACAACGCTTGTTGGTTTCTCTTCTTTTTATGTGGCAGTGCCGATAGTTGTTCTGGGAAATCCTTTTCTACACCAAGGTATCCAAGATCAATCACATTAACAACTTGTTTAGGGATGACAGGATGATTCCTCTTATATATTGAATATATAGTCATGTCTCTTTCCTTTTTTATGATTTGCTTTATGAATGATATAACCACGATTGTTAACCATAACTGTTCTTTACAGTATGTTTTTTCTTGCCTAAATAATAGTACATTTTCCTTCTTTCTTTATCTACAGGTCTTGGAATTTGCTGTTCGTGGAATCTATAAAAGCCAGAAGGCCAGGAAAATATCTCTACTTCCTCTGATGGAGTTTTGAGTCTCTTTGTTATTGGGTGTATCTTTTGTGGAATTGGTACACATTGTCTTACCATATTCAATATTCAATCTTTTGAATGTCTCTCAAATGTTGCTCTTCTGATCCAGATCAAATAAAAAACCAGATAAAGTGTAAGTGATATAAAGGCGATAATAGACAAGTAGCATTAGAAATTTATCTTTTAACTGCCGTTTGAAATGTCTACCTATAGCACCAGTCTTTCTTTTTCTATTTTCTTTTCGTTTGCATGATAACCGCTTTATTCTCATGTTTAACATATCTTTTTGCTATCTCTTTATCATAAATATTATCAAATTCTTGTATGTTAGACCAGTGAATGATTTAAAAAGTATGGGTTTTCTGGATAACCTCTCTAATGAAAGCAAAGAGAGAACAGGTCAGAGAATAATACTAATGGTCATAAAGCTGTTTGCAAGCAATTGTGCAAGAGATCTATTAAATCACATAAAACAATGGCTTCGGGTTATTTGTTTATCAACACAATAAAGAAATAATATCTTAAGTTAACAGTT
>CAWISD010000015.1:0-21599 GCA_963838615.1 uncultured Nitrososphaeraceae archaeon | reverse complement strand
TAAACGGACGGTATCTTCTATTTCTGATTACAGTGCAATAAGCATCGAAGAATAAAACAGGTTGAATAGGATATAGATGATATCAATATTCATGAATTTGAAGATGACTATCTTTTCATTGCAATAGAAAATACAGTCAAGACCAAAAAAATCCTATCGATAATGAAGATAATTGCAGATGAGCATGTTAATGACAGTAAAGCATTACCGGAATTGATTGAAAAACTATATAATCAAATAAAATAATAGGTAAACTATTTGCAGACGGTGTCTATGATGGTATTAAGATGTTTTTAGATATTTGTCCACATATAGAGGAATCTTGCATTGCATCAAATTAAGAAAGATTCCAGAGTTAAACTGAAAACAAATCACATCATCAAAAATTTGGCTATATCTTAGAAAAAAGATTTGCAATAATGGAAAGACAGCATTGTAAGCTATGGATAAAAAAGATGGATTGTATATAAAAGCCGATATTCTCATATATAAAGAGATTGTTTGGAGAATATGTTTATTCGGTTAGACTAAAACTAAAAAATAGATGCAGGAAATGATGTTAAAATCATCGTGGTATAACAAATTTACATCCTTTTAGATAGGCAAATACTACTATCTATGCGTGAATTTTAAGAAGCATGTAACAACGTAGTAAAAAGGCATTTAAAAAATACCTGATTGTTTTGTTTACTTTTACTAATTGGTATATGACAAATTAAAAATCAATGCAAATTTCCATTCCAAAAGGTTATATATTTAATATTGTATATCAATGTCATTGCTCAACAATTTTATTATACTTTATTTTCAAGTTATTCTAAATAATATCATAGAATTCGCTTTCAAAAGTAACGATAGAAAAGAGAATTCTAGCATTTATTTGACTGTCAATAGAACAAAAGGGACTCGCCTGATTACAAATTCAAAAAAATTAAGAAGTTCTTTTTAATGGATTTACCCCATAGCGATCTCTCAGTTTATGCTAGCCAAGAAATCGATGAAAATAATTCCTCCTTTAACCCCAATCAAATTACAATACTACTACTACTACTACTACCGACAACAACGATAAACAGATAACATTTTTTAATTATACACATGGATACTGTGTAGGTATTATTGATATCATCAATTCTACAAAGATTACACAAGAGTTAGCAAGTTCAAATAAAATTAGAAATTATTATTCCATATTTCTCAACACCATGGCCTCTATAATCAAAGACCACAATGGAAAAGTAATTAAAAATGCAGGTGATTGTTTAATTTATTATTTTCCCAAAACTGTTGATTCAGATGTAAACGAATCTGCTTTTCAGGATGTCCTTGACTGTGGATTAGCAATGATTGATGCAAATTCTACTCTTAATGAAGAATTAAGTAAAAATGGTCTACCACCCATTAACTATAGAATAAGTGCTAACTATGGGAAAGTAGAACTGGCTACATCTTCAAATTCAAATAGTGTGGATTTATTTGGACCCACTGTTAACATCTGCTCGAAAATAAATCATCTAGCTTTATCAAATGAGATGGTTATTTACAATGACCTTTATACTGTCATCAATAAAACACCATTTTTTTATGACTATTGCTTTAAAAATGTAAGCCAGTAGTGATAAATACAGCACTTTTACATATCCTGTCTATTCTGTACATCGTCTTGACAGTCCAAGGCAACAGAAAGAAATAGATAATAAAAAAAGACAAAGTCATATGGTCTATAAACAGAACAAGCTAAATCAAGTCAATTCTTCTTTTAATATCCTGCTAATAGATGACGATGAGGATATTCTTTTTACCTTTACAACCATTATTGCAGGTGACAATTATAAAACAACCTCTTTTTCAGACCCAAACAAGGCATTGGAGCATTTCTCACAGGCATCTCCATATCATTATGATTTGATAATAATGGATATACGTATGCCAGGATTAAATGGTATTCAGCTCTATTCTAAAATCAAAGTAATGAATCCTGATATCAAAGTGCTTTTCTTATCTGCTTTGGATGCAGTAGAGGAACTATTGAGTATATTTCCTGATATAAAAAACAGTGAAATTATTAGGAAACCAATCGAGCCCCAGGCTCTGTTATTAAAAATCAACAAGATTTTAAAATCATGATGAATAACAATTATTTTTATACGAAATTTACTATTTTAAATCAATTTTCAAACCATTCATGATTAAATCTCGAATAATTAGCACCCTTAAATTTAAGAATGCTACATATCTTGATCGTAATCAGCAAATTAAAATGTAAATATACAATTAATTCTTGATAATCTATAAAATTTTGCTTCATGTTAATTATACAAGAGTCTATTGTTCTATATTTTCTATTATCTTTAGCAATGCCTCGTTTTCAATGGGTTTTTGAAGAAACATATTCTTTTTAAACATTTCATAATGCTTATCAGAATTCATCTCGCCAGCTGTTAGAAAACAAACTTTAACCTCGTTATCTATTTTTCGTATTTCATTGTAAAACTCAAAGCCATTCATTTTTGGCATTTTAATATCAAGAATAATCAAGTCATATAGATTTTTTTTAAAATCTTCTATGGCTTTTATAGGATTAACGTAGGTCTGAATCTTGTATCCTTTTTCTTCCAAGACTTTTTTTAGAGTAATATTGATATCTGCATCATCATCTACCAAGAGGACTCTCATCCTTTCGTTATCTTTTGAATATGGATTGGAATTATTTATTGAGGATATATTTTTCTTTATTATTGTTTCATCTCTTCCTGTTGAATTTTTCAAAACATCATTATCCATGAATGGGGATTTCTTAGATAAATCCGGTAGTATTGGAAGTGTAAAATAAAATGTTACCCCTTTTCCATCTTTATTGTCTTCAAACCATAACTGTCCCCCATGAGATTCGATTATACTTTTAGATATGAATAAACCTAGACCGGTTCCACCCATAGAGCCGGAAGCAAATTTTTCATAGAGCCTAGGACGCAATTCCGATTTTATACCCGATCCTTCATCTTGAATACTGATTACTGCTGTTGCTTCTTTAGGGCCGCTGCTTTCTACCTGTTCTTGATTATAGGGGTATATATGGTGTACTTTTATGTTTTCTTTTTTCTACTCTTTTTAGATTTATATAGATAAATCTTGTTTTTTTTTCTTCAGTATCAATAATAGATTTATTCGCATTGCTTAAAAGATTTGATAATACTTGACCTATTCTAACCCTGTCAGCTTCTACTATGATGGGATAAAAATTATTATTATTTTGTTCATTTGGTTTATTATATATTATCTTTATTGGGTTTAACAAATCCTCTGATTTTTTTTTTATTGAATTTTCAAAATCACAAATGGAATTTAATATTAGATCACTTAAATCAAATTTTTCTTTATTTAGATCTAATGATTGACTCTCTATTTTAGTAACATCCAAGATGTCTTGGGCAAGATGTTGTAATTTGAGCGCATTTCTATGAATCACCTCTGCCATTTTTTGATTTTCAGTCCCTTTATCACAACGATAAATCAAAAGATCAGATAATCCTAATATTGGTTGTATAGGAGTTCGCAATTCATGAGCTGCTATATTGATGAACTCCTTTTGCATATTGCCTGTTTCTTTTAACTTTTTATTTTGAACTCTAATGAGTTCATTACTTTTTTTCAATTCTGCATTAGATTGTATACTGGATAGTGAAAGTGCTATAATATTTACAAAGTATGCTGCATCTTTGAGAACATGTGCTACATTATGCGCTGTATCAAATGATACGGCAGAATAAGCCATTACAATCTGTGAAAATATATCCAAAATCAGATAAATAGCAAGTCCTTTATAGAGGAGATCATTTCTCTTGTTTAACTTTCTCTTATAAAAAAAGAACAAAGCAATTGAAAATAAGATAAGTGGAGGAATTTCATATGGTCTATGCAAAGAGTATGCATCTATTACACTTACTGGGAAAACCAAATAAAGTGAAGATAATGCTGCACCAATAGAAAATATTGCAAGAAGAATTAAATAAAATAAAAATCTTTTTTGTATCCATATATTAGGATTTTGTTGTTGTTCGATCTGTTCATCATTTGATTGATTTAGTTCTTCTGCCTCTTTTGAGGATTTAGAATATTTTAAAATTGCTATTGTCAATAAAGAGCTGAGAAATATTCTTCCTGCAAACCAGGTTTGAGGAATGAAATATTTGATAAACATAGGGTCGCTAATTGCATAATATGAAACTATGACATGCAATAAATCAATTAATGCACTAATAAGGAATCCAAGCCCAATAAATAGACTGAAAATATCATTTATTGCTCGGGCTCGCAATAAATAATAAAATGATAAAATTAAACCAAATACTACAGCAAATAATTCGATATAAAAATGATGGATTTCTGATGATACCCATAGTAGAGGATTTATAGATAATATTGCAATAAAAGTTAAAGGAATTATAGGTATGAGAGTATATTTGAAAAGAAATTCATGTTTATAAAAGAGAGATGATAATATATTCATTTAAGTACAACCACACATGTAAATTGTTTTTCCAATTATATAGTTGATGAAAAAAAACTTTATTCTATAAAATTTATACAAAAAAATAATTAATTTGTAAATATTATTTATATGTATATTTAATGCATTATGTATTTTAATCTTTTTTCACCATTTTCACCATTTGGTCCAAAAAAGGTAATTTCAAATTATTGAGATTTCATCATAAAACTATAATAACATCTATAAAAATTATATTAAAATTTCCATTTATTGTAAATATAGTTCCTGTATTAACATAATTAATTTTATAATAATCTAAACGTATTTTTTTAATGAATATAAAAACGATAATTTTGGTAGTTGTAGTTGTAGTTGTAGTTGTAGTTGTAATGAAATAATTTATTATTCTAAAAAAAGGATTAAAATAAAGGCAGAATTTTATGCATGATTTTTTGATAATATTTTAATATACATACGAACTAGATAGCCATTACTTTACAAACAAAGAATATAAAAATATCTAAAAAACATCCCCTCTTCTTTTTATCTAATCTTTATATGATTGGGATCGTTTACTTGATGAAAAATCAATATCATAAAGATGCTTTCCTATTTCCCATATGATTTACAGAAATATAACAACTTCAAGGTATTATGGTTATGGATTCTAATGTATTTCTAGGGGTTAAGAAAGGATAACGAAAATGTTATCTTGCTTTATTAATAGAAATTTTGAGTATAATTCGAATTAGCATATTTTACTGCAATATCATAATTTGGAATCTAAAATTTAAAATTTTAAAAAAACTATACAATCGTATCTATTTCTTTACAATATAATAAGATCGACCAAGTATACTTTTCTGAATAATTAACACATACTTCGATGCATTTTCAATATTCCAAAACCAAATATTGTAATGCTTTTACAATATAAAATAGAATCATAAGAAAAAATAGAGTTCCATCCAATCTCTTTTATATTATAATTTGCCTGCGCTAATATTATAAAATTAGTAAGAGATATAGTGTAAAATACAGTTATCAAATTAAGAAGAGCTTTTTATTATTTCCTTACATCAAAAAATAAGAATACAAGTTAAAATAAATAGCTAGTTCTGATTAAGGTTTGAATGTAGTAGCCAGTTAACAGATAATTGACAAAACTTGATATTTTTCACTTTTAAAAAGTAATAAGAGATTATCGTATTCCTTGGAAAAAGAGTACAATCGTGTAATTACCCAATTAGATGATATCAATTGCAGAAGATATATCTTAAAAAAAATTGATAGAATAGTAACAAAAATGGATAGTTATGGTGGTATATCGGTGTTAGTAAAAGGAGATAAAAGTAGATTGTTTATGATAAAAATAGAAAGGTGTTATTTTATGATGGTTATTTATGTTCTACACCAAATGCTATTTTAACAGCAGTGTGATATTCTGTTATATTTCCGCTATTTGGATCTACTTTGGCGGTCATATCTCCAATTTCAACTCCAGTTATACCGTGAATCGTCTTACTGGCCTCGTTTAATGCAACTTGCGCTGCATCTTCCCAACTTTTATTAGAACTGCCAACTATTTCAATTATTTTTGCGACATTAGTCATACAGTTATTAGGAAAACAACTTTCTAATAAAAGTAGATCCATTTACTTGATACAACAGTAAATAGAATATACAATCAATAGAAAGCGGGGTTGTTATCTAAACCTGTTCAAGAATAGTTTATGGTATGATTTAAGGCTTATAATACACTAAAAAAATAATATAAAAATCATCGAATAGAAAAAATTCTTTTGGATACAATATCGATATTGTTTTTCAATTTGTATAACAAATAAATCTATCAGTATTCTGTTAAATTAAAGTAATGTGGATAAAAACAAAATTATGAAAATATTGCAAAATATATAAAACGTGTAACTTTTTTTGGTAGTTCATATAAATAAAAAGGAGAAATCTACTTAAAAGTATAAATACCGGTAATTTAAAATAACCGTATGATTTTTAAAATATATCTTTTTACGGCAACACTTTTAATCGGTATCATATCATGTAATGCTTTTTCAAGTGTATTAGCACAAACAAACAATACATCTAATACTTTTGTAGATTCAAAATCGGAAATTTCTTTTCATTATCCATCTAATTGGCACATTGCTTCACATGAAACTACTAATCTAATATTTAAGAATACTTCCATTGCAAATTCCTTATCTAGCAACTCTTCTTCTAGTGAAAATTCATTCGTTGCAGTAGTACTTCCAAATTCATCAAATGGAGATTCCTTGATCATAACATCTGTAACGCTCCCACATCCAATGTCAATTGATAAATATTTTGAGGATACCAAAAATAAACTAATATCATCATCCTTGAATGTAAGCAAACCTGCTCCTATTACAATTAACAATTCTACTGGTGTAAAATATAATGTTACATCATCTAATGGACCATTACAAACACAAATGTTATTTGTAAAAGATTCAAAAGGGATTTTGATTGGGTATATTACTGGACCAAAAGATCAATCAAAGTATATTGCGGATATAAATTCAATGATTCATTCATTAAAGTTCTAATAAATATGGGGTTAGGTCTCTTGTATAATAGGCATCTATTATATTTTATATAATATCTACCATTGTTTTTATAATCTTATTTGACTTTTGTAATACGATCGATATACAACGATTTTGTAGATAGTTTTTTAGTGTTCATATTACTTGGTAGGTAATAATATACCGATTCTTCTTTTTATCATACCTAAAGTATGACTCGCACCCATATGAATAATATGCCGTGGATTTTAGTGCCGATATAGGCTCTAAAAGATATATTCTATTAATTAATTATTATTATTATTGTTAAATTAAGATTACCATTCGATATTAAGAAATACCGATTAAGAAAGTAACAATGGTTACTGTCTTTTGTAATGTCAAAGCAAGATAGAGTGATGGTCAAGAGAGACATCAAGGGTTTCCGCTTTGACCGGTATATGAGAACTGTTAATTTGCTATTGGATTTTTCCATTAATATGGATTGGCTATTTACGATAAATCTGACAAATCACTTTTTTTAAATATAAAATTGTATATGATGGAACAATTATGGTCCTTGTATATGGGAGGTATAACTATTCCATCATTTAAACAAAGGATGATAAGCACATGAATAGATGATTGACGATCTTTACGATTATTATTTAATGGGCAGTTGTGTTGTTCTTACCCGCAATCATTTTCTAAAAGTATGAAAATAAATAAAACTTTTCTATATATACTCTTTATGAAATAATTATTGTAATAGAATTAAAATTTAGGTGATCCCATCGAAAGTCTCTATAAATTCTAATCCACAAGGTAAAAAATAAAGAAAAGGATGTAAAAAGATGTAGGAAATGGAATTTAGAAATCAAGGTCCCTTTTCATTTTATACTGATTTCTATTAACTTATACCTTCTACTTTTTGTCCTAATAGAGTACCTGAGTATGCAAAATCATTATTCATTATTGAATCCACATACTTTGAAAAAACAGATCCATCAATACAAGAACCATGCATAGGAAATATCATTTTTGGTGACAATTTGTCAACTCTTTGTGTCGTTTGCCGTACCGGAATTTCACTTGCAAATATTCCTACACCTTTATAGAGATCAAGCATATTTTTAGACAAGTCATCTGTTATAACTGGTTTATTGTTACCAGGCTGAATAAATAAATCCGATGGAAAAAGAGACTTTGTAGTTTCTTCAAAAATCATCATGCTATCCCAATGATGAACATGAGGCGCCATAATGAATTTGAAGGTTCTTTTACCTGTATTTAATATTTCATTATCCCAAAATGAGATATGATCACTTGGAACATTATACCAACCAGCCAAATTTAATTTAGAACTTAAATCACTACATACCAATTTGGCGTCAGCAGATTCCAAGAATTTCATTCCACCCCATTCATCACTTTCAAAATGTAAAAATGAAACAAAGGTTAATTTTTGTAACGAGATTACTTCTTTTATCTTCTCTTCTATTTTCTTGTACATTCCAAAAGGACCGGTATGTATAAGCATTGGTTTTTCATCATCAATTAAAAATTGGTTAAACGTAATTCCTAATGTTGGATCAAATCCTGCTATTCTATACATTCCGTCATTAATTTCTGTAATATCAACATCGATATTCTTTGGAACAGGATCTTTGCCGATTTCGTTCACAATTTATTTTTAGCATAATGCATTAGTTAACAGTTATGTAAATGAGACATGGTCATAATTCAAGATCCCTTGTCTTTATCCTATTATCCTGTTACCAAGTTCCAAGCATATACTTTATTGATTTTGGATTAGATTTATTCTTCTTTACAGTTATAGTATACCATTACTGATACAATAAAACAGACAAAAGTACAATTGCAGATACGGCCTGAAATCCACGTACGGTAATGGGTCTATTCTAAAAACTGATTTTATATGTTCTATCAATGGTTCTACCGATATCCTTCTCTGGCTGTATATTGCCTGCCCCAATACCGATTGATAAAAGCATACAAGCTCAAGCCTCTTCTTGGACGTGTTTTTGTATCTTTCTACAGGACAAACCAGATCTATTCCCAATCCTTTTGCTATATCTCATACAGTTTCTTGTCATCATATCCAGGGTCAGCTATCATATAACATAAAGATGGTAAAGAGAATACAGAAAAAGAAGATGAAGATGTTAAAGGAACATACATCTTATTGTCTGGTACATTAGCAGTAGTTACATCTGCTGTTAGAGGTACTACAATATCTCCATTGTTGTACATGTTAGATGTATCTTATATCCAAAAACCCATCCCTTTGGTATGGCTATAGCCCCACCACCTTGCATCTGTATCAATGCCAGAACGAGTACTTCTCCTTTTTTCATGGATGATTTATGCCATACATTACCATTTGCTTTTATCAGAGTACTATCTGTTGCTGTTATAGAAGGATCTACTACAATCGCTCCGCAACAAACAGATATCCCATTGTTGATATCCTTTCTTTTATATCTGTAGAAATGGTCTTTAGTCTTCTATCAAATGTTCGTCTACTGCATGGTATTGTTATCAAACCACAGGCTATTGCTAGTTTACGGTTATACTGACAGTCCATAATAAGAAAAGTATGTAATGCATTGTTGGAATCGATTCTAAACCAAATTCATGCAATAAAGCATCTTAAAATTACCGTTGATAGAGAATATACATACGGTCTACCACGTTTCCTCCTTGGCATACTAGGCCATTGTATACAACCTATCAAACACAGAATGTTAAAAAGGATGGATTCATTTAATCTGTCAAGAGCTAATCTTTGGGACAGTTATATTCAAAATCATATCTCAAGGGTTAGCTTTAAGCTGTTATAAAATGTATCAAGAGATAATTTGAATTATGACCAAGCCTCATATATCTAGACTAAAGGTAAAAAGTGTTCATTACTGAAGCGGGACCAGAGGGCTTTGTGTTGATATCAATTCCCTGAAGTGGATTCTGTTATACTATTAATGCTACCAAATTAAGATGGTGGTGTGCTTTGTTGCATGATTATTTTATTCGTTGTTTGTTAGCGTTTTGTTGATAGAGTTATAACGGAAATAGTCAAAATCCCATTGATATTATCATACACAAATCACATTAAGTGATTTTCGGATCATGCAACAAAGCATGGTGATGTACTTTTTATATTAAACGAGCAACAGCAATATCGTACTTTAGATTATTTCCCTAATTAGATAATTTAATTCATTATTGGTCTAGGTATTTGGTTCTAAACTTTATCAATTGCCTCAAGCGTTGGAATAATTAGTGCATTATTAAATTCCAAGCAATGATGTGTTTTTGATAATGATAAGTTCAGCATGTTATTCAACTTTTACAAGTTGTTTTAAGTATCGGGTCGGAGTTAATGTATCATTTTTATTCTCAAATTCTTTTATAGTATACCGGCAAATGATTAGAAAAGCAATAGTTTTTGGGATATCTTTTATAAAATTCCGCAAAACAGGTTATTAGAAATTAATAGGTCAAGGCATTTTGAACCAACATTATGTAAGAAATCTAATAGATATGCAAATGTAAAAATAATTAATATATATAATACTAGTTAATATTCATTTGAAAAGACATTCTTTTCACTATATTTATACTTTTCGTCAATTTTTCCACATAATTGAGCAAGATTTTCAGAATTTTTTCAGTTTAATTACTTAAATTTAATAGTGTTAAAATATATAATATAAAAAATATAAAATGATAAAAAAAGGAGTTTTTGGTTTGTTATACGATATGTAATCCAGCAGCTACTAAACATGCTATCAAATTCAGCAGCAGCATTTGCACTCAAATTAACTCCAAGTGGGTTTATTAAAATGGCCGTCAACTGAACTACAGTTTGAAGATTTAGTGCTGCACATAAGGCTGCAATGTCACCAACTTTAACGTTTAAAGCAACTTCGAGAGCAGATAGTTGAGTTGGAGTAAGCCCTTTTGTTAAACAAGAATCGCAAGCTGCTGTTGTATTACCAGTACCTGTACCATTACCTGTTCCGCTACCTGATCCTGCTCCATTACTAATGTCAATGTCAGTATGTCTATTATTATTGTCTTTATTAACACAATCTGTTCCTACTCCGAAACATCCAAGGAGACTATCTGACCCAATACTTCCTTTGTCAGACCCATCAGACCTATCGGATCCTCCCATACCAGGTACCATTTTCATAAAATCCATTCCACTGCTAACCGCATAGGATTTCATGCTAGGTATTGAACCCATAGCAGCCATCAATAGTGTTGCCATTGCAGATATAACCATCATTTGTTTCAATGATTTTTTTGCGATATTGTTATTTACTTTAAACATATCGATACTGTAATCTTTTTAAAGTATATCTAGGATATGTATGACAAACTCATTAAAGTTTTATTTACTTTAAACATATTGAATATTTTAGTCATTTTAAAGTATATTTATTACATCTAGAACACATTCCTTAAACTGTTACAAAGTGATTTGATGGTACAAACTAGTATAAGATAATATACAATTTTGCCATTTATCTTCTTGTATCTTCTTGTATCTTCTTTGATGTATATTAATAGGTTATTGAGAACAAAAAAATATTTTTGATTTCCAATCTCACATTTTTTCTATTCTTTTCATAAAACTTTTGCTCTTGCTTCTCTGCTGTTGCGCTGTCTAATTCTAAAAAATCAAAGAATTTTTCTAGTCTTTTCTGATACTTTTCTCTGGTTACTGGCGACTTTAACGCATATAAATACAGAGCGACCATAAGTATTGTTCTATATTTTTATTATTTTGGTTTTCAACCACTTTTTCATTTACGCCTTTTTATTAGTAAAATCCCTATAAAAACACCTTTATCGTAACAGGCCCGGGGGATGTAATTCAAAAGTTAATGTAATCCAAACTGATAGTCTATTTATCGAAATATTAAAAATTTATAGGTCAAAATAAAAAATATGCGGTTTTTAGGACATACGTTTTATGAAATCACTGAAGGGACTTTATTCATGGACTAATGGTCATAAAGATATTTAGGCGCATTTATTTAAAAAATGATAAAAATTAATCTCATTTAGTTAAGATATAACCTAGGTAGAATGCATACAACACCAAGGTTATTAATATCGGTATTATGAACAATCCGGTTAAAAAAATTTTTTACGAAAGTATAATTTTCTTCGCTTTTTCCTTACTATTTTTGGCATTAATATCATTACATATCAAATAAGAATAAAGCATTTTATTCAGAAAATCTTCCATTTTGAGTTTTGAATACTTTTCAATTTCTTTATTATTAAAGTTTACATGCTTTTCACAATCTTCTTTTGAATATCCTTCATTCGTGAAGAATGTGGAAACCCGTCTAGTAAACCAATAATCTCTTATTTTAAATGCAGAAAGACAAAACCAAACTGAAACAATATTAGTAATTATTGCTGCCAATAAAGAAAATAGAGTAGGATAAGCTAGGAAATTCCCTGAATTAATCTTTGTAATTAGATGTTTTCAGTATATAGGTGCAAACGTAAAGGAAAGACTCGAGATTTACTGCAATTTGATGATGTAGAGCAATCAAATATTAACTATTCAATGGTTATAAATCATCATGATATTGATTTTATTATAGATATTTCCGAACTTGATGCATATAGCGAATAATTCCACTTCATTTCCTCAATCTGGATTTATTGACCGATTAATATCGAAGTTAATAGTCAAATAGATATTTCATTACTAGTACATAGACCTTTAGATGCTTGATATTTTAATGGCTTTTGCTTGTGATTTTTAATCGTACATATCCTCATTGGAAGGCAAGTTATAGCATATGGAGATAATATTGCTAATAATTTACTAATATTAAAGCGTCTTTTCATATATATAATTAATTCAAAATATTGTGCCAATATCGAAAATAACTCTATTATCATAATTAGAACATTAGAACATTAGAACATCATATATCATACTTCCCTATAAATTGGCTAATTGGTTTTTATTTATTAATTTTTTAGAAAAATATTAATAGCAGCTATATATGAATGTTCTAAATGTTCTATATATATATTATATTATTCATTATATATCTACTATACCTTTATGAATATAGGAATATATCTATGGATATCATATATATTCTCTATAATAAATAGCGATATTCGTTATTTCTTCTAGAACACTTGTATGTGTTCTAACATGTTCTTTTTGTTCTACTTGATAATCTTGTTTTTCCTATCCGTATCTTTTATCTTAATATCTAGTCGATTTATTCAGATATAGATAAATTGATAATTAATAATAAACCTTCCTTTAAATATGCTATTACAGATAATAAAAAAATTATAAAATATTTGGAAAATAAAATACTCCCAGAAAATATGCCAATTTTATTTACCATTATAGAATGCCTAAAAAAAGATTTAGAGAAAAGAGGATATTCTGAAGAGCAGATTGAGCAAATATTAAATAAAATAAATAATTATCAAAATAGATTATTTTAAAATAAAATATAAATATATGAAAGGAAAAGTTCATAAAAAATCATTGCTTAATATTAATTGAGACCATGCCATTACTACTTTCTTTTTTTATCAAATAAATCTACTCTAATAGAGTATGATGGGAAAGGGAAATCTTTAATAGAAATTTTCCATTTGCAAGTAATGTTGTAGAAATCTAATTATAATAAATGATATCAAACACTTATTTTAGTTATTTGAAACTATTTTTCATTGACTCCAATGATTTAGATTATCAAGAAATTCCTGACCGTAACGTTTTGCAATTTCAACTTCCTGATTCCATGAAATTTTATTGTCTTGGTTATGAAGAATATCTGCAACTTCTTTAAAATACCCTTCTAAGCCTGATGGTGAGATTACCAGGACCTTGCCACCTTGGGGACCTGATTGATAGTTATGAGGAAGCCCTTTTGGAATAAAAACAAAATCTCCAGGCCGAGCTTGATATGTCTCGTTAGCACATCTTATTGAGTATTGACCATCAAGAACATAATAGGCTTCAGGTGCGTTTGAATGAATATGTAAAGCAGGGCCGGTATTTGGTGGATGTTCCATCTCTATTAATGTATATTTACCGTCAGAATCATCTCCAGAAACTTTGACTGTCATTTTTGTTACCATGAAAATTAATTTTTGTTCCTTCATTTTCTTTTAATTTAAATCCATTGTTTGTATTATCTGACAAAGATGCTCTTCCATAATTACTAGAACCAAGTCTTAATTTTTAATAGTTAGGTATGATTTTTAATAGATGGAAAGTTGTGTAATTAAGGATTAATAGCATTCTAAATCAATGTTTTTTCTATCGATTGTATTTATGATACCATTGATGATATATAAAATATTATTTATTATCGATTCAGCATATTAATGGTTTATAAAATTCTATTATAGGCTTAAACATACAAGAGATTTATGTTGATGTATTCTATTAAATTGGATATAACCTTATTATGAAATGATTCCAGTAACTAACATATATTGTATATGCTTTGTTGCATGATTATTTTATTCGTTGTTTGTTATGTTTTGTTGATAGAATTATAACGGAAATAGTGAAAATTAGAATTTCATTGTCCTAAATGAGGCATAATTTTAAATGTTTTTCGAATCATACAACAAAGCAGTATTAGAAGGTTTATGCACTATTATTAATGGTAAAGATATGGTATCAAAAATATCATCTAATAGTTCTTGCAAATACTTTGACATTTCATTTGAATGAGGTAAGAATGAAAAAGGATTATTCCATATTTCGCCATCCTTTGCAGCATTAGATAGTCCTATGAAGTCTTCAATTAAAGGAGGCCGCAAAATTACATTTTTTCCTTCAAGCGTGAATGGGTGGTGGATTTTTAGCATATATTTTCAAATTTATTAAAATAAATTAATATGTGTGGTCTTCTACTTTTCAATACTTGACTATTGATTTACCAATATTTGTGTTATTTTTAATCTATAAATAGAGTAAAAATTGGTCACTAGTTGTAACATACAACAAAGATAATAATATCAATATAATATTTTTAATAACCATCTTTGAATTCTTATATGTTATCCATTACATTTCTTTACCATCCA
The DNA here is from genome assembly GCA_963838615.1 of uncultured Nitrososphaeraceae archaeon. Classification (GTDB taxonomy): domain Archaea; phylum Thermoproteota; class Nitrososphaeria; order Nitrososphaerales; family Nitrososphaeraceae; genus Nitrosocosmicus. The sequence goes on along the minus strand of CAWISD010000015.1, from coordinate 6,434 downwards.
ACATATACTTTAACTATTAAAGATAATGACTTTATAGTACCTAATTGGATAAGTATAATGATTGAACTTATAAAGTTCAGCAATGTTATAAAATATAATATCTGTATATCTGTTGTTATGTTGTGTCATTCTCTCTGTAATTATATTTTTATATTCTACAGCATTAACATCATGTTTCCTCTTTTCTCTTAATTTCAATATTCTCCAATGACAAATCATCAATCTATGCTTTTGCACAAACCACTCAGGAGGTGGAGAAGCGAATGCAACACTATCACTATCTAATTTAATAAATCATGGCTCTCCATATCAAGGAAGTAAATTGGCACCTGTTGTTTTAATTGATTTTAGCGATCTTCAATGTAAATTATGTCAACGATTTGTAAAATCAACAGAACCACAGATAAATTCAACTTATATTCAAACCGGAAAGGTTGCTTTAATATTCAAACATTTGCCAAATCGGGGATTTGATTCTACTCCAGCAGCTTTAGCAGCTCAGTGTACAAGTGAACAAGGAAAATTCTGGCAATTCCATAACTTGTTATATAAAATTCAAGGCCCCATTGATTCTGGGTGGGCAAGCAAAGATAATTTAAAAAAACTGGCATTACAAATACCTGGACTTGATACGCAAAAGTTTAATTCATGTTTTGATAGTCAAAAATACAAATCATTTATAGAATCCAATCTTGCATTAGCACATTCTCTTGGATTTACTCAGACTCCTTCTTTTATAATAGAAAAGAATGATGGCTCAAATCCTCAAAAATTAGAAGGACCACAGCCATTTCCAGAATTCAAAGCAATGATTGATAAAGAACTTGGATGGCAAATAACAATGAAAAATGTGATTGAGCCAAAAAGAAGAACTGAAAAAAAGAAGTAAATGAGAGAAATGAAAATGAATTTAACAATGATATATTCATATAGAGAATTAACAAACGTAAAGACAACAATGCCACTTGCGTTTAAAATGGTATTTTCAAATCTCTTTATATTGCTATATCTATTGCTATATTTACTACTTTTTGGATTATCTTTAATGTATTTGACCAACTACTATTTTTTTCACCCGTAGTAACTTTTTATCTGCCTGATGATGATGCAATAAATGGATTTATTCTAACAAACATAACTTCTGTATTGATGGGAATATTGGTTGCCATGAATGTATATGTAATTAGAAATTCAAAACTTAAACTGGATAAATCAATATTTTCAGGTTCAATTCTAGGTATTGCTTCTAGTGCTTGTGCTAGTTGTTCTTCGATAGGCTTTCTTATAATATCCACATTTGGAGGATTTGGCATAATTGCAACTGATTTTCTTACAAATTATCAAACTCCATTGAGGATGGTATCAATAGCTCTTCTATTGTATGCATTATATTCTAGTGCATAACAAGAATAACAAAGCCCTGTGTTTTTAATACATTTACAAATAATAAAAAACAACAACAATAAAAGCAGAAGCAGTAACAGAAGAAAGGAAATAAGATATTAATACCTATTACTACTACTGATTATATTATAAATGATAATCAAGAAAAAACAAAATATACTTCTTCTATATTGAGTGATGGACTACTCTATTTATAGCAATAATACTTAATCACTTCTTCTTTTTCTATTTTGATTTTTTTGTGAGTTAGCTAATTCCTTTACTATTTTATTTACTCTATATTGTTGTACTATTTTTTTTATAATCTTTGTTAAGGCGGGTCCTACTATCATACCACGTATCATTCCCAATGACATGCAATTTAAGCTAACCACTACGCTCTTTTATTTGGTCTTTAATACTTTATTTATTTAGTATCGTTACAAATTCATATACTAATATATTAGAATATACAAAGCACGTTTATAATTTTATTATTTGTGTATAAAGTTAATTTTTATGTCTATCAGAAAATGGTTATCAAGATATTCAATAACTAAAGTAAAAAATTAATTCTGTAAAATAGTATTGCATTGCATATATTTATAGAATCTTTATTAAATTTTTCCATAGAAATACATAATTATTATAACACCATCTGTGAATATATTTATCTTCTTTTAAATTTTTTTAATATAATATTATGTTTTTATTGAACTGCTACTACTATATATTAACAATTTTCCAAGAGTTGTAGCACTTGCAGAAATCTTTCCTCTGTCTTTTCTTTCTACATCAAGTAAACCTAAGGCTGTAAGTTTTTTAGAATCCTTTCCTCCTTGGACATGATAACTCAATAAAGGTTTACCAAATCCGGACATTTCTTCAAGTTGTTCTAAACTTTCTATAGTGCCTTCTATATCTAGGATTGATTTTAATATCTTTATTTTTTATCAGAAATAAGTTCATTGCAACATAAGTTTAGATAGGCATCAAGACAGGATATGCTTTGGTTCTATCCAGACCAAAAAACTTTGATACCATATACAAATGCTGCAGATAAAGCAGCACAACCTAAAAGTTTTCACCCGAGCTAATATTCATCAGTATTTGGTTTATCTCTTTAGAGTTGACAGCCAAGAGTTCATGAACATGTTCAATAGTTTCCTTGATAACATCCTGTTGTCTTACAATGGATATGGTAATAGGAATTCCTAATAATCCTTTAATTTTAGTTGCAAAATCGTCTGCTTTTGTTTTATCATAGTCATAAAAAATTAAAGCAATTTTGTGAACTGGAAAGATTCTATGTTAAAAGTAGTATGATATCAATTTTGAATTATTTTTATTCTTTTATATTTCAATTTTATATCATTTTTTCTTTTATATCTAAGGAATTGAAGAACATATAAACATATAATTATTTTATTTAATTATCCGAATTATCTGATATATTCTTGTTCTTATGACAAAGAACAAAGTACAAGTTTGCTAAATCCTCGTTGTGCTACATGATTTTGTATATTTTAAAAAACGATGATATTATCGATTTTATTTGCTTATGCTGAAAAATCTAATTTGGAATTGCTCTGTTGCATAACTAGTTTTCCTTAAATTATTTTCATCCATTTTATGCAATTCTTCTAAACAGGTTGTACAACGATATCTTCATTGTCATCTCTTTTACCATTTTTGAAACCTGATAGCGGATGTATATTCACCAAACATCCGCTTTATAGAAGAAAATGCTGTTTCAGCCATCCATCGTTGTCCATACTTTCTTTTCTTTTTCCATTTATGATAATCCTTTGTTTGTAATTGCACTTCTTTATTCCGTATCTTGTTATTCTCGTGGATGAAATGATAGAGTTCCTTTTTACTTTGATGATAGGTTGAATCCTTTTCTCCTTCAAGTATTTGAAATTCTCATTGCTATCATAGGCTCCATCACCTATGAAAGATTTGATCTTGATATTATGGTTATTATTCAACACGCCTTCCACCAAATTCTTCATAACTTTACTATCATGTACTTTTTCATCTGTAACCTCCATGCAAGAATTTCTTTGGTCTTTATATTTACTGCAACATGTATCTTTAGATAGCCTTTCTTGTTTTTTACATTCCACTTATCTTGCATCCATTGAGACCTCTGTTTGTAACCTTGATACCTGTACTGTCCGCTGCTATGATAATAACGACATCATCATCATCATCCATACTCGTCCTATTGATATCAATATCCAATTTGTTTATTCTTCTACATATTTGTGAATAACTTGGATGTTATCTTGGAGATTCTTTCCTAGTTGCTTTTATTATTCCTTCGTGTTTGTCTATAGGGAAGTGAAAGTATACTCTTATATAACCAATGATAAGAATAAAAGAATCAGGAAATTTGTATTTTTTGCCTTTCTTATTTTCATTCATCCTTGCAAGATCATCATCCCAAATATCCAGAAAATCATATGAAAAAAGTATCTCGCCTCGTCTTACAAGAGATTGATTATAAGAAGGCCAATGGATCACAAATAATGGATTATTCTATTCCCAGCTAAAAGATGTTAGTTATGCAACAAAGCAATTTGGAATTCATTTATTTCATAAATTTCCTCGTTGTTATCAATTTTATTTCCCTTTTGAAATAATTCATCCTTATCACTTCTAACTGAAAAATATAACAAACCATTTGTTTTCAAAACTCTATTTGATTCTTGCAGTAGAAAATCTCAATTCTTTATTTGTAAAATTCATATTATAAAACATATGTGAATAAATTGCATCAAATTAATTATCTTCAAATGGTAAACCTTGTCTTACATCCATGCATTTTGCATTTGTTGATTGATTATTTTTTTCATTAAATTTCTTGAATATTTTCAATTGCAACTATGGATAAATCAACAACATAAACTTCTAATTTGTTTAAAGTAAAAAATATTGTATCTCGGCCTTGACCACATCCTAAATCAAGAATTTTTTTAATATTATTTTGGATAAAGTATTCATAACATTTCTTTGCAAATTCCTTGTTCTTTACCAAAGAATGCTGAATCCTCTGAGTAAAACTTGTTCCAAATATCATTCATGCTTATTTTTCATTAGATCTCTTGCATAATTAGAAACAATCCAGACTATTCCTTCTGGATTCTATATCGATTTCTAGTTCTGTAGATTTAAAATTCTATAGTTTATCAGACCTGCAACTATGTCCGATACCTTGTTATATTTTCTCAATTTGTTTCTAAATACATCTGCAAGTATCCTGTACTTTTTCAATCTGCTGATAGTATGTTCCCCACTATTCTCGTTCTAGAATGAATTTTGTTTTCTCTCTTTTTCTTCTTGCGATATATCCAGATTTCTTTGCTTTCTATCCGGTAAAGATGATAGTTGTTCTGTGGAAAGTCCTTTTCTATACCAAGATATCCAAGGTCAAACATATTTACAACCACTTTGGGAGTGACAGGATGATTTATCTTGTAAATATCATAGTCATGTATTCTTCCTTTCTTATGATGGTTTGCTTTATGAATGATAAAACCATGGCTGTTAACCATCAGCTGTGTCTTTATAGTATGTTTTTTCTTTTTGCCTGAATAGTATGCCTTACGTCTTCTCTTATCTACAGGTCTTGGTATCTGCTTGTTCTGTGGAATCTATGAAAGATAAAAAGCCAGGAAAATACTCTTCAATCTCGTCTGGTGTTTGTAGTCTTTTTGTTATTTTATATATTTTTTGAGGAATTGGTAAGCATTGCCTTATCATATTCAATATTCAATATTCTTTTGAATGTCTCTGTGCATACATTACTTTGATCCAAATCAAATAAAAAACCGGCTAGAGTGTAGGTCATGTAAAGACGAGAATACACTAAAAGCATCAAAAATCTGTCTTTAACATCTAACTTGAAAGGTCTTCCTGCTCCTGCTTTTCTTTCTCTAACGTCTTTTCTTTTGGATGATAAACGCTGTAGATCATATTTGTCATATCTTTTTGTTATTTCTTTGTTATAGATAACATCGAATTCTTGCATTGTTAAACCGGTCAATGATTTAAAAAGTAGTGGCTTTTTGGATAATCGGTCATAAGAAAGCAAAGAAAGGACATGCTATTGATGAACTAATAGTCATAAAGCTGTTTAGCAGCAATTATGCAAGAGATCTAGTAAATAGATTGTATAGTTTAAACTTTTAAAAGAAAATATAATAAATGTATAGATAGACAATGAGTTTAGAAAAGGTTTCTTCATTTGCACCCGTGTCCATAAGAATAATTGCATACATTTGTCATGCATTTGTACCAAAGTTTAGTAATATTCATGGAACTCAAGGATTCTTTGGCTCGGCGGGTTTGTCTCCAGAACTTGCTTTACCTGTTAGTTTACTTGAATTAATTGGAGGAATCGCATTAATACTTGGAATATTGACAAGAATAGCTTCTATCTTGTTTATAATAGAAATGATGTCTACAACATTTATTATAAAATTTTCACATGGTTTTTCTGGTCCTGGGGGTTTTGAACTTGATATTATTATGTTATCTATTGCTATAGAGCTTATTACTATCTGGACCTGGACGAATATCCATAGAAAGAGATTTATTAAAAAGAGAAATATTTCCAAAGATCAGGTATAGAAACATAAAATGATGTGATGTATGAAAGACATATCAAATTAACTTCCATAATTTGATTTAATATTATATTTTATATAATAATTACTTTTTTAGGACACATTTTATTTTTATTTTATTTTTATATTTTTTCTGTTTTATGCTGCTGCATGATATAAGAATATTTGTTACACATACTAATATACTTCTGTTACTTAAAATAGTTCCTTGGAATTTCAGTAGTAGAAAATTGTTTACAAATAACGGGTAAAAAAGTCCTGTAACACTTCGTCGGACCTATATTAAAATAATAGCTGTAAAAATCGTCTGCTGAAATTAGTTTAGATAGTTGGATAATACCAAGGGCAAGTTTTTATCATAGTGCAGGAAAAAATGCATACAATATCTTATGGATGCATATTTAAAGATAATCACTA
>CAWISD010000014.1:0-24427 GCA_963838615.1 uncultured Nitrososphaeraceae archaeon | reverse complement strand
TAGTATGAAAACAAAGAGAGAACAGGATAATGGAGATCTATTTGTCATAAAGCTGTTTGCAAATAATAATTCATGAGATCTATACACTACCATTTGCGTTTAAGATTAATATCTATTGATGTTATATAATAGATGGAACAACCATTACCGCTACTGCTAATCCTTTTACAACAAATATACCTCTACTACAGATATTTTTATGTATATGTAGAAATGGTCGTATTCTTCCATTTAGTATTTCTTCTGGACATTCTTACGACCAGTTGATAGTTATAGTCTATATGTTGTTATCATTAGAGCCTCTGATGCTTTCAGTTTCAGAAAGTATGTAACGCGCTGTTTGTCTGAATCGATTTTAAACCTCCTCATTACAATAAATCATCTTATATGCTATTGGTAGAGAGAGATATATGCACAGGCTATCTGTTTCCGTGGTACAACAGCAATAATAATAGTATACAACCTATCAGATATAGAATGTTAAAAAATATGGATTCTTTTATTCCAGCAAGAGATAACTTTTGGACCAGTATTAATCGAAATAATATTTCAGAGGTTAGCTGTAAGCTGTTGTAAAATGTATCAAGAGATAATTTGAATTATGACCATGTCTCATTTATCTAGTCTTTAAATGGCAAAGTAAAACCAAATATTGCACCACTTTTACCATCATCATTATTGTTTTCAGCCCACATTGTCCCTCCATGGGCCTCAACAATATTTTTTGAGATATACAATCCTAAACCGGTCCCTTGGAAAGATTTGGAGGAAAACTTTGTGAATAACCTTGGCAGTACCTCCGTATCAATTCCACTACCAGTATCTTTTATATGAACAACCACTATTTTTGAGTTATCACTACTTTTTTTTATTTCCGTTGTTATTGATATTACATCTTCTTCCTCTCGTTCTTTTGAAATAAATTTGACAGAATTTTCAATTAAATTTGAAATAACTTGACCTATTCTGTTCTTATCAGCATATAAAATAATCTTTTCTGTAAATAAATAGTATTCAAATTTAATGTCCTTTTTATTCAAACTATTTCTTACATAAGCATCGATGATGTTTACAATTAAAGCATTAATATCAAAAATCTCCTTATTTAATTTCAAAGAATGACTTTCGATTTTTGTTACATCTAAAATATCTTCAGATAATTTTTTTAATCGCTTTGCACTGCTAATTACAATACCAAGTAATTCCTTCTGATGTGGATTATCTTTAATTTCATTTTTAACAATTTCTGTTAAACCCAGTATTGGCTGTAAAGGAGTCCTTAATTCATGAGCGGCAATATTTATAAACTCTTTTTGCATCCTATCTTGTAACTGTAGTTGCTCATACATTTCTGCCTGCTTCCAAAGACTATCAAATATTGCAGCATAAGATGATGCCGCCGATTTGCCATCAATAAATATTGCCAAACCAAATGCATCAATAAAATTATCTTTGATATCGTCTTTTATTTCCAATATCATCGTTTTTGACCTATCAAGGATTGTAATTCTGTTAATAGTTTGCAAAGTAAATTGTAAACCTCTAAATTCGATATGATCATAATTTGATTTGATTTTATCCAATTTATCTTGGTTTTTGTAATCCAGCGGACTCAAAACTTTAATTTTTAGTCCTCTTGATCCTAATTGATTTAAAGTTTTAAAACCGCTTGATTTTTCTGTACGATAAAACCCATTTACAGAAGGAAGTACTATTAAAACCTCATCTTTGGCTGAGGCATACAAGTCATATAATAATTTTAACGATTCTTTTGAACTAGGTATAATCTCTATGGTAAGAGAGCGACCGTTCTCGATATCATTTATGCGATCTTCAGCATCAACTCCCGATTTCCATTGTTCCTCAAAAATTGCATTATAATGATCAAGATATAATGAATCATTACTGGATAATAGACTAGTAATTATCTTTCCTTCTTCATCCTTTTTTTCTATTGTAGAAGCAAAGAGATTATTACTTAATACAAAGTTAACAAACGGTTTATTGTACATGTGTCTTATTTGTATTCCTTCCTCCAGAAATGTTTTGACTAATTCCACATCATTATTATCATTTATCGATGTAATCCATCTTATTCCTTTATGATTTCCATTTTGTTGTTTTTCCAAGATCTCGCCAATACCATAAAAAAAATTAATATAACTAAATTGCATATCACCGCCAATAACTGAGCAAATACATAGATATTCCGAGTTATTTATTATCTGAATTATTTTTTTTGATATTTCTTCATCATTTTCGATTATCTCTGTTTTTTTTGGCTCTAATCCTTCTCTAAGCTCCCTTATTCTTTGTTCATAAGGCTTTATAACAATTTCAAAGAAATAGTCGAACATATCAGTATATATTTAATACATCTTGGGAAAGCTGATATATATCACTTCTGTAAGGGTTGGCTTCTTTTAAGTTGGTAGATGTCATGTATTGGGTCTCATTTACGTCTAAACCCTCTTTAAAACCATCAAGATGACGTAATTCATCAACTAGTTTGTATAATTTATTACAATATTTAATTTTGTATAGAGTAATTTCAATAATATTTCGAATTTTTCCACCTCTTTTTAGAATATCCATATATCCATTTGTAAAAGCATCTATTCCAAAAACAACTAGAAATAACATAATTAAATAAGAATATCATTATTAAATCTAATAAAATAAAATTGTTTGTATTAATGCATTAATGCAACTTTAAAGTTATTTATAATATCAGGTTCTTCAAATATTGTCATATATCATATGATGAAAAGATCATCAAATGTGATTGGTATATTGATTATACTAATTCTTGCAATATTTTTCCAAAGTTCATTCAAATTATATATTTATGCAGTATCAACGAAAAATCAGAGTTATACATTTATCAATGAATGGGGTTCTCAAGGTAATGGTAACGGACAGTTTCTAAGGCCGACCGACATCGCCATAGATTCATCCAAGAATATTTATGTGGTCGACTCGGGCAATAATAGGATACAGGTATTTAATTCTAATGGCAAATTCATTACTAAATGGGGTTCTCAAGGTAATGGTAACGGACAGTTTAATAATGCAAGTGCTATTTCAATCGATCCGACACATAATATATATGTATTCGATTTAGGTAATTCTCGCATTGAAAAATTCTCTTCAAATGGAACATATATTGGAAATTGGGAAATTACTCCAAGTATTGTTCCAGAGAGGTTTTATCCATCAGATATAGATATAGATAATGACGGGAATTTATACTCGCTCCAAACATCTAACAACACAATGCAGATCGATACTCCTGAGGGATCATTTGTGATTCCAACAATGGTAAATAATACAGGTAACGAACATGGTAATTTACTGAGTAACATTGCTGAGGACAACTCAAATAATGTATACGTATTTGACAGCAATTATCACCGCATTCAAAAGTTTACATTTACTACCAACAATACATTAAATTTTATCACTAAATGGGGATCATCTGGGATAGGCAATGGTCAATTTCTAAATCATGCAGATATCAGTGTGGATTATTTAGGAAATATTTATGTAGCTGATACAGGAAACCATAGAATTCAAAAATTTAATAACGAAGGTAAATTCATTACTAAATGGGGAAGAGAAGGCATCTCTAGGGGAGAATTCCACAGTCCTTACGGTATTGCCGTGGATACTTTAGGAAAGGTGTACGTTGTTGATATAGGAAAAAACAATATACAAGTTTTTGCTCAGACATCACCTAAATCCGTTTTACTTAATAGTACTACAATATCATCACCAGCAAGGAAATAGTGCATAAAAACTAAAGAGAAAGAACATACATCCCCCTATATCTAAAAACTAAGAGACGAGTTTAGAATAGTCTTTATTTAAATGTAAGTATTATTTGAGTAACCATAACCACTAATAGTAAATGCATCATATTTTCAAATCGATTGCTTGTGTGTAAAAAACTATTAGTATTTATATTATTAATACCCTTTAATAACAACGTTATCACCATTATTTTAACAACTAAAAAGACATTATTTCAGTCAAAACAGGGTATTAATTATCATTACTTTTATCTATCCATAACTTATTTAGGTCATCTTTATTCATCTTTTTTTTCTTTTCTTTGAGAGCGGCTATTTCTATAACAACTTCATCAACATAATTCCGAATTTCTTCTGAGCTATTTAGTGATTGGATATCGTTACATTCAAATAAAAAATCGATTTGTTTATTTGCAACCATTTGTATTTTTCCTTCAAGTTCTTCAAGCAGTTGTGGGATTGAAGCAATAATTTTGTCCATCAATATTTATAAATAAAGTATAATTAAAAGCTTACGCAGGGTAATATTGCGTAAATTATATTTTTTGTAACTTTTTAACTCATTACACTTTTTTAACCAGTTAACTAATATTAATCAGATCTGACCCAAAGTAATATAGCAACACCATTAGAAGATCGCTTTTATATGACATCTTTTTATTATCTTAAATAATTTCTCTTTTTTTATGGGTGGACTTGTCTATAAAACAGCAAATATAATATTTAATTTCTAATTTTCAGTTATTTTAACAATTTTAATTCTTCAAAAAATAAAGCAATTATCAAGTATGTTTTTAACACATTATAATGATGCTTATTTTAACATTTTTTACCAAATTTTGAAGATTATCCGTTAGAATAAAAGAATAACCTTTAAAATTATTTAATATAATAAACTGTTGTGCTGTTAGTGGCATTTATTATTTCTTATTAATAAACAATATAAAATGACATATTTTATGTGCTTAGCAATACCTCATTGCATTATTGATAAATACTTTGATTACCTATTTTCTTTTGTATATATTTTATGTCAAATATTGATCAGAAAATAGAGGCAGAAAATACAACAACCAATTTAATTGAAAGGGTTTATCAAAAATTACAAAACAATATCATAAAATACAGAAAAGTAATAGATCGCCCTCTCACATTATCCGAGAAGATTTTAATCGGGCACCTTGATAAAAGCTTTTATTCTGGCTCCCATGGTGATAATGATCCCATATTACAACCTTCAAAAGATTATGTTCTATTGAATCCCGATAGAGTTGCCTTACAAGATGTTACCGGCCAGATGACGATCCTACAATTTATACAAGCAGGTCTAAAACGAACCGTAATTCCTACAACAGTTCACTGCGATCACCTAATTCAAGCGAGAGTAGAAGGTGAATCCGATACAAAGGCCGCACTTTATGAAAATAACGAAGTATACAAATTTCTAGAATCAGCATCAAGAAAATACGGGATAGGATTCTGGAGACCTGGATCTGGCATTATACATCAAGTGGTTCTTGAAAACTATGCTTTCCCGGGTGGACTAATGATTGGGACCGATTCGCATACCCCAAATGCAGGTGGTCTTGGTATGCTTGCAATGGGAGTGGGTGGCCTTGATGCAGCAGAAGTAATGGCAGGGCTACCTTGGGAAATATTATATCCAAAACGTATAGGGGTGTATTTAAAAGGAAAGCTTAATGGATGGACAGCTCCAAAAGACATCATTCTCTATGTGACATCAAAGCTCACAGTTTCCGGAGGTACCAATGCAATAGTAGAGTATTTTGGACCGGGAGCAAAAACAATAAGCTGTACAGGTAAAGCAACCATCACAAATATGGGTGCAGAAATTGGGGCGACCTGTTCAATATTTCCATATGATAATACAATGGAAACATATCTTAGATCAACAAAACGGGGATCAATAGCAGACCTTGCGAATAAACACAGGAATTTGCTAACTCCAGATTCAGAAATAGAACAAGAGATAGAAGAAAATAGAGAAAATGTTCTAAAGTATTTTGATCAACTAATAGAAATTAACCTTTCGGAATTGGAACCATATATTGTAGGACCACATTCACCTGATCTCGGAAGGCCTATCTCCAAGATGGCAGAAGACCTTAGAAATAATAATTATATCGATGCAATTTCGGTTAGTCTTATCGGAAGTTGCACAAATTCATCTTATGAGGATATGTCACGTGCAGCTGATGTAGCCAAACAAGCAAAAGATAGAGGGATCAAAACTAAAACACCTTTGCAAGTTACGCCAGGCTCTGAAATGATTCGAGCCACGATAGAAAGAGATGGACAAATGCAGCTGCTCAAAGATATTGGTGCAAATGTCCTTGCAAATGCATGTGGTCCATGTATAGGTCAATGGAACCGACCAGAGCTAAAAAAAGGTGAACCAAATATCATTGTCACATCATATAACAGAAACTTTCCTGGAAGAAATGACGGAAGACGTGAAACAATGAATTTTATTGGTAGCCCAGAAATAGTTATAGCTTTTGCACTAGCAGGCAGGCTTTCGTTCAATCCGCTTAAAGATACATTAGTTGCAAACGATGGAACAAAATTCAAATTAAATCCCCCTAAAACAGCACCAGAAATACCAGAAAATGGTTTTGAAGATTCAATGGATACATATGTCGCACCTGCTGATGATCCCGATTCTGTAAAAATAATAATTAATAAAAATAGCAACAGATTACAACTACTTGAGCCGTTTACAAAATGGGATGGCAAAGATTTTGAGAATTTACCCATATTGGCTAAAGTAAAAGGAAAATGTACAACCGACCACATTTCTCCAGCAGGACCTTGGTTAATGTATAGAGGTCATTTAGATAAACTAAGTGATAATTTACTTCTTGGTGCAGTTAATGCCTATCACGAAGATAAAGTAGGAATGGGCAAGGATATGCTCAACTCTAAAATCGAATCATTTGCTCATATAGCAAGAGAGTATAAAGAAAAAGGTCTGAAATGGATCATAATAGGAGACAAAAATTATGGCGAAGGCAGTAGTAGAGAACACGCTGCCATGACACCACGGTATCTCGGATGTGCAGCAGTTATTGTCAAAAGTTTTGCAAGAATACATGAAACAAACCTAAAGAAACAAGGAATATTGGCTTTAACATTTTCTAATCCATTAGATTATGATAAAATTTTGGAAGACGATAGAATTAGTTTAGTTGATCTTGAGGAACTCAAACCAAATAGTTCTATCAAGTGTATATTAAACCACGCTAATGGAGTAGAAACAATAACTTTGAAGCACTCTTATAATGAATCTCAACTGGAATGGTTTCGAGCAGGATCGGCTCTAAATATCCTTAGATCCAATGAAGAAAAAGGAGCAGTTGATAAAGAAAGCAAATAACAAATAGTATTATATATCAATATATTATTACTCAATTATTTTAAGCATTAAAACAAGACGGAATAAATATTATTAATTATTCCCAAATTTTTTTTAACATAAATGATATAATCCTATCCTTATTTTACAATATTTATATTTTATATCGAGTCCAATTAAACGAGTCATAATGGGTATTAAAAAACAACTAAAAGTATAATTCATGCATCAAACCATGGTGAAAGCAAAAGTACCTTATAGTCAATGACTTTGGAAAATAGTTCAAAATAAAGTAATATAAGAAGATGAAATTTTAAATGGTTTAACTATATAAGTTTTTCAAAAAGAGTGGATCTAGTAGAATCCTATATCCATAGAGAAACTTAGAAAGTAAAGTTTCTCAGTTATTGCAATGAAAACAGATTAAAAATAGGTAACGCAATTTCGTAATGTTCTAATATAAAATTTAAAATAAGCACGAAAAGATTAATGCATTTACTTTAGTCAGGGCCAGAAAAGTATATCCTTGTAATAAAAAGGAAAAACATTAATCCTAACAAAACATATTCAGACTCCTAATTTATATGAATAAATAGCAAAGGATAAGAATTAATGTACCAATATCAATATGAGCTTTCCCCATATGGCGGTATTAAAATAAACTTTTTATTTTTTACTTTATTTTAAAAATGCAATTTATATTGGAAATTATATAATATTTATAATAAAGTTTTTCCAACATAACATATACCAAATTAGGAAACATCATCCAAAGATTATGCCAAAAAAATAATTTTTTAATGAAGAAAAACAATTGCTTTAACCTCAATTGTCTATCGATTTTATTCATCTATCCAATATTTGACTGGCTCTATAGTAGTTGTATTGACTTAATTTTAGGAATAGAGTATAGATATACCACATCTACTTTTGGGACATTATTAAATGGAGATAGATTTTGAGAAGATAATTTCAATGAAAATGTACATATTTTTGATTGATGTAATTGATCGTTTTTATTCTATATGTTCAATTTTGTACATTTACAAAACAAAACAATATATACAAAAATAAATATTCTCGCGTTACTTTATTTATATTTCAGGCCCTATTTTTACAAGCATCTTGCCAAAGTTTTCTCCTTTGAATAGTCCAATGAATGCTTTAGGTGCGTTTTCTAACCCTTCAACAACTGTTTCTTTCCATTTAATTTTTCCTTCACTTATCCATTTAGATATGGAAGAATGGAACTCATTTAGCATATCATAATGATCTCTAACAATAAATCCCTGCATTCTAACTCTATTTGTTATAGCTAAAAACAAATTTGATGGACCGGGCAAAGGAGAGGTAAGGTTATATTGTGATATCATACCACAAAGCACAATCCTTCCAAATGTTTTCATATTATCAAGTGCGGCCTCCAAGTGTTTTCCACCAACATTATCAAAATAAAGATCAATTCCTTCTGGACATGCTTTTTTTAGTTCAGAAGAGAGATTATGTTCGCCTACGGTTTTATAATTAAAAGCATAATCTAACTTGATCTCATCAAGTAGCCAATCTACTTTTTCTTGAGTTCCAGCACTTCCTACAACATGACAGCCTTTTATCTTTGCTATCTGACATGCAATAGAGCCTACAGCTCCAGATGCAGCTGAAATAAATACAGTATCTCTACCTTCATTTAAATTACCAATCTTTACAAGACCTACATATGCAGTAAGACCCGTCATACCCAATACTCCTAAAAATGACTGTATTGGAGCAATCTTTGAATCAATTTTCATAATATCACCACCACCATTTGAAATCCAATATTCTCTCCAACCATAGTTTCCAAGTATATACTCACCTACCTTGAACTGATTATTCTTTGATTCAATAATCCGACCAACACACGAACCCTCAAGAGGTTTTTTTAATTGGAATGAATCAATATAACTTTTAGTTTCTTCAGGACTTCTCATCCGGCCACGCATATAGGGATCTACAGACATCCATATATTTCGGACCAGAAATTCACCTTCATTTGGTTCGGGGACATTTACATTAACAATCTCAAATATGTCTTCAGTAGGCAATCCCTGTGGATATCGTTTTAGTTGGATCACTTGACCAATTCTTTGTACCATATCAACATTAAACAAAGTAGAGTATTTTATTTATCGATCATATTATTATCATATATTAGATAATGTCGATATTATGATGTTTTTGAATACATGTGATTTAACAAGTATTTGTATAACATACTTGTTGCAATCAACACAATTTCATTGAAAAAGAATTTCTCAAGTTTTGTCTAATTTTTCTAAAAAGGAGATAAAACGCTTCGGGTAGTATATACCGTAATCATGAATATAATCAAGATTGAAAAGAAATTATAAGCAAGACATAAAATTATAGAAACGATTGTAAAAAAAACTTTTTTTTCATCTCTCTAGTATAATGATAGATAATTATAACAAAACTTCTCTTTTTTCCCTCAATTTTATATCTATTTTAGGTGGATTTGACACCAATTCTTTTATCCATTCTCGAACAACATTTAAACTTCTTTCAGCACGGGATCTCACAAATCCATCTAAATCATGTTCAGCAACATCCTTTAATAGTTTTATAGAATTTGTTAACCTTGGATCCAAATCGGATGTCTTTGCATCGATATTTGCAAGGGAGTTGCAAGCATTTATTTTTATTCGCCGTCTTTCATCCAGCAATAATTTGCTCAAACAATCAAATACCTGTTGATTCATTTTTTTTGCAACATATCTTTTAGTATTATCTAAATTAGAGTTCTTATTATCAATACTTAAAAATTTACCTAAAGCAGTAGTTGCGGATGCTCTAATATAATAATCATTATTATTTTTAGTTTTTTCTATCAAAAAATCAGCAATATCTATTAATAAATCTTGATCATCATCTTTAAAAAATTCTTTTAATCCATCTATTGCCCCTTGAGCTACAATATTTTGAAATGAGTATGAGTTATTTACTAATTCCTTTAGTTTCTTAATCAATGCTTTTTTTGGTCCTTACGGGATGTATCAAGATTTTTACTGCTTTTTCCTATCGCAGCTACTGTAGTAGACTGTATAAAATAGTGTTTATTTTCTTCTAAAAACTCTAAAAGTATAGGTATTGATTCAGGTCTTTCAAATGTACCAATGTTTCGTATTATAGCCCTAAGGACTTGTGGTACATTCAATTTAGAGTGCTCAAAACATTGAATTAAATTATTATAAGCATAATTTGCCTTAGAATAATCACTTTTATCATTAAAAGAACCTAAAGCGTTAGCCACTTCAACCAATACGCCATAAAAATCCGCGCTCAAAATGGTATTCTTTAAAACTTCCATTATCTCATTTGAATAATTAAATTTTAAAATATTTGCTGCTTGAATACGCTCAATTATTGTTAAACCATGTTTTAATTGGTTTAATAAAATATATTTTAATTGAAAATCATTCGTCTCTTCCATGATTTTGATTGACTTTATTTCTTTTAACAGATTTAGATTAGGATCTATTGATATATATTTTATCGAATCTCCTTGAGGAATATCGAATTCTTTTTCGAAAATTTTTTCATTGATTTGAAAAATTTCGAGATTTTTAGTATTATTTTCATTAGTAAATACTACTCTTATACCCAAAGAAATTGAAAAGGAATCTTCTTCCTGTACCTGTAATATTTTTATTTTTAATTTTTTGTTCTTTTCCTTTTCATTTAAATAATACTCTATTTCTAAAATTGGATGTCCTTTTGTGAATAACCATTGATTAAAAAATTGTTGCAAATCTTTGCCAGAAACCCTTTCACATATTTTTCTAAAATCATCTGTTTCCACATTACTATATTTATAAAAAGAAAGATACTCTTTAAGGGAATTTTTAAAATTTCTATTACCTATTTGATGTCTAAGCATATGTAAAACACATGAACCCTTTAGATAAGAATGCGCATCAAATAATTCATCAGGATGTTTGTATAATCTTGTTACTATAGGACGCTTGTATATCTTATTTGATTCATCTAAATATTCAGACATATCTTTATATACCTTGAACAAAAATTCATCTTGTTTTCTACTTTCCTCCCAATAAAGTGCTTCAGAATAACTTGCAAAACCCTCATTAAGCCATATGTTAGACCAATCTTTGCACGTTACTAAATTTCCAAACCATTGATGGGCTAATTCGTGGACGACAACTTCAACATCTGAAGTATATCCAGGTAACACTTTTTCGTCATGCAAGATGTCTTTTGTTAATGTAGTGCAGCTAGTATTTTCCATACCACCGAACTCAAAATCATCTACTGCAACTTGAGAATATTTTTTATAAGGATATTGTACGCCGAAATATTCTTCAAAAAATTTCATTGCATTTGGTGTTTCCTCAAATGTTAACATTGCTTTACTTTCATCTACATCTAACGGCCAAAAATAGTTCAAAAGAATTCTACCATCATCATAATCTACATATTTGCTATGGAATTTACCTATCACAATTGATGTCAAGTAAGCAGGCTTATGACTTGATTCATTCCACACCCATTTTACTTTCTTTATGTTATTGGCATTCTCTACTATGGTCTTTTTTAAGTCATCAGATAAACCATTAGAAATTACAATATAGTCTTCAGATGCTACTGTTATATGAATTTCCATAGGATATTTTATTTGAGGATCGTCAATACATGGAAACCAATACCTTGATTCTAATGTTTCACCCTGTGTCCAAGATTGAATAGCAGGTGTATCCCCATCTTTGGAGACAAAATGAAAACCACTTCTTGGAGGATTAATAGTAGGAATAGAATTATCTTTAGAAAAATAGCCTGTAGAATATTTTATAGTTAGATCAAAAATAGTATCTGCATTAAGCAATCTATCAAATTGGATATTTATTCTATCATTCTTTTCAGATATTTTTACATCATCAATTTTTGCAATGGATGAGTTAACATCATCTTTTTCAATTTACATTTCCGCAATATCTAATTCAATTTCTTTTAAATCTTGAACAACATTAATTGTAATTTTTTGTTCACAATCAATTAAAGTTTTTGATTTAAAATTAGGATTAATTTTAAGAAGCATGTAAATTATTTTAAAATTAAAAACTGGAGCAAAGTGGAGTGTACTGCCTGGAAGTTCAAATGTATGGTTTTTAGAATCTAACGATTTTTTATAGGTTATATTCATCCAATCTTTAAGAATTAGAGATTATTAAATCGTATTAAGAATTCAATTTTCCCAATGACAATGCATTGATAAATTAAAATCACATCATAGGATTATAAAGGTATAGTAATGAATTCTACCACGTAATTTTGATATTTCGGATTCTGACATCGGTTCATTCTATCAGATATAGTATACTCTAACTGTAAAGTAGGCAAATTAAATCCAACAAATAAATATATATGCTTAGGATTGGCGGACTTTGAAGTGAAGGTAAAGTCAGTTTTATTGACCTATGACCAAGATTAATTATTATATAGGAGAATTTATCCTTAACATATTCTCCTTGCTATAGTGCTCGATTTGGATTATAGAAAAATTTGACCGTTTTATTGACCACTTTGACCGCTTATTTGACCTGATTGACCAGAGATTTGACCATTTTCATAAAATATTTGACCACCCAATAGATGAAAATTACCGGTTCGACATAATCAAGTAGTTTTGCCGAATAAAATGGCATAAGGCGAATTATTAAATCAAACAGCAGATGAAACTAGCATTTCTAAAGTTATCGATAAAAAATATATTCGTTTGTAATATGATTTAAAAAACCTCGATATTTTTTCTAAATTATCTGCCATGATAATAATAGGTATATCATATATGTCTCCAGATATTTGAGGTATGGTCACAATTCAAATCTATTTTCAATATACATCACATAGTTTAACGCTAGTCTCTGGAACATGATTTTGACCAAAACGATCCTAAAGATTAGATCTTGATAGAATAACGGAATTCATCCATTTTAGCATTCTACATATTTTTCTTTACATGGACTACCGCATAATTATAAATTAGCATTAGCCTATGGTCTAATAACAATCCCTAGCAGACTTATATTGATAGGCGATTGAAGGCTATTTCTACAGATGTAAAAGAAAGAATATCAGCAATGGTACATAAGTTTATTGCAGAAGGATTGATGGTGGATTCGTCCATAACAGCGATTGACAAAAATATTTTAAAAACAAATGGACATGGCGGACATAGATCAGACACGAAAAAGGAATGATACTACTTTCTGGCATATGGATGTAGGATCAGGCCATAGTCACACAAAAAGATGAGCGATATAGAATTATGACCATTTCTCAAATATATTAGAAAATTGAATGTAAGAACCATTCTAAAGCTTTTGAGGGGTTGTAATTATTTTTCCTATTTGTTCACCATTAGCCATCATTATGTGTCCTTTTACCATATCACTAAAAGGCAATACCACGCTTATCAAAGGTTTAAGTTTTCCTTTAGATGTCCAATACGATACCTCTTCAAGTTCTGCTTTTGTTCCCTGTGTTGAACCCATCAGAGTTATACCTTTAAAGAAAAGATATCTTAAATCTATTGAAGAATCATAACCTGTTGTAGATCCTGTAGAAACAAGAATACCGCCCATTTTCAATAAAGATACTTCTTGTGGAAATACCGATTTTCCTATATGCTCAAATATTACATCTACCCCTTTCTTCTTTGTTAACTCTCGAACTTTCTTATACCAATCCGGATCTCTATGATTTACTACATTATCGGCACCCAATTCTAAACATTTATCCATTTTATCTTTATTTCCAGCAGTAGCTATAACATTACAATTGTAAAGTTTTGCAATTTGAATACCCATCATACCAACTCCGCTTGTACCGCCCATTATGAGAACTGTTTGTCCTGGTTTGATATTGGCACGACCTACAAGCATATGCCATGAAGTCATTCCAACCATAGATATTGCTGCAACATCATCAAAAGATACATTATCGGAAATCTTTACTACATTTACTTCGGGAAGGTGAGTATACTGACAAAATCCTCCCCATAATGGACCAGTCTGGAACCCCCAAACTTGTCTTTTTTCACAATCATACTCTCTACCAGAAGTACACATATTACAAATTCTGCAACACAAGTTAGCATGAGATACAACTCGATCACCGATCTTTAGTGTTGTTACATCCTCACCTACTTCAGATATTGTCCCTGCAATATCTGTTCCCGATATATGAGGCATAGGAATTTTAATTGGCTCTCCCCAAATTGCCCAAAGATCATCGTAATTGTAAGAGGCGGCTTCTACTCTTATTAAGACCTCATTTGGTTTTACCTTTGGAACATCAATTTCCTCAATTTTTACAACTCTATTGGGATCTCTATTATGTGCTCGAAATACTGCTGCTTTCATACAAGTTCTCTTTTTCATATGAATCTAGTCAGCAAAATATTTTACTCAAGAATTTTATAGAAAGGCAAAATATTACAAAAGATAAATAGAAATAATCTTATAAAAAGAAATAGAATTGGTGATTCCTGGTAGATGTATATATATTAATACTTTTTGAAAATTACGAAAAAAGATTGAAAGAATCGTAGTTATTCTTTTATCCTTCATTAATAATGGTTATCAATTTTATTAACCAAAGGAATAAAAAAGTAATTAATATACAAAATCTAAAAATAATAAACGTATTGAAACAACAAAAGACTTTTAAATTCTTATAGAATAGGTAAGATAAAAATTTTATAGATAAGATGCCAAGTTGATTTAACTCATAATCTCAAATGACATTTTTTGACTCCATTAAACAATCTTCTAAAAGAAAGAAAATTAAAAAATGAAACAATAATCATAAAAAATATTTTAGTGACGATTAAGGTAAATAATTATTTATTGATGACATCAAATAAAATGCATTGACCTTTAGAAAATATGGTAAATATATAATTATTATGGGAATAATAATAATTTCATCAGGAATAATCTTTGTATTACAAAGCAATTCGATTATAGGACCTTCTTCTTCATTTATGTATAATAATTCAAAATGGACAAATAATGGCTTTATAATAGTTGTAATAGGTGCAATTATTATCATATCTGGAATCATAGTATTTAAAACAAAGAAAAAAGATACTACTAATTGAACATTGATAATAGGTGAAAATAAAATATTGCATTTATATTTATATAAAATGCTCATGAACCAAATAATATTTCCTTAGAATTTAGGTTTTGGACTTTGCAATTTAAATTATTTTTTTATTGCAGTTAACTCATTGCACTCGTATCTTTTTATTATCATTTTAAATTTATAGGCATAATAAAAAATAATTAAATGATATTCTTTAGGTTGTTTTCATAATAAAAATCAGCATATGAATATCCATTTTCTTTGAGGATTAATAGCGGATCAACTCATATTCTTAAAAATTAGTACCATTAAAAAACAAAGTAAAATCATTAAAAATGCATTAAAACCCAAATTTGAAAGTATAAACTCTAGATATTCTAAAAAAAGACATGGAAAAAGCATTACCATCTGATAATTATTTGTTGGAGGAAATGAATGCAATTCAAGTTAAAGAAAAAATAACAGACAAAACCATTGCAATTCTCGTGCTTGGTGCATGTGAAAATCATGGAAACCACATGCCTTTTGGTTCGGATTTTATTTTTCCGATGAAACTTGCTGAAAAAGTATTTGAAGATATATCAAAAAATAAGGACAATCTTATTCTTCTTCCTGCTGTTCCATATGGAGTTAGCTCGCATCACAATAATTTTCAAATGACTATGAGTTTAGAACCATCAACAATGATATCAATCATAGAGGACATTTTTTCAAGTCTAATAAAAAATGGGATTAAAAAAATAATTGTTATTAACGGTCATGATGGAAACATATCGCCTATTGAAATTGCTTCAAGAAAAATAAAAAATAAAATACCGGATGTGGTAATAGCATGTTTGGAATCATGGTGGGTATTGATTGGACAAAAAGATAAAGAGCTTTTTGAAGTTTGGAACGGACTTGGACATGGTGGTGAAGCTGAAACTTCAGGAATGTTGGCTGTACGGCCAGATCTTGTTAATACGAAAAATGCGTCTAATCAAATTATTCCAAATTTACCAAATGATGAAATCAGATTGTATTGGAAATTCAATGAGTTAACAAATACAGGTTATACAGGAGCTCCTAAAAAGGCATCAGTAGAAAAAGGGCAAAAAATTATAGAAATACTCAAAAATGTCATCATTACATTTATAACTTATATGGAAAACAATGAATGGAAATACGGCACATCACAAACTAAAACCAAATAATAATTATTGAATATAACTTTTTATATCATAATATTATTTTAAAAACATTGAAAATAATTTAATTGTTCTAGATATTCCTTTTATATACTAAACTTTTCCTATTAATAAATCGCAATTGTCCTTTATCAAATAATTTAATTATTTTAATACAATACCTATAGAGGACTTTGATGAATAAACAATTTTTTTAAAGTATATGCATTGATTTGATAATTCATTTATTATTAAGATAATCAAAATAATTTCAAATAAAAATATAATTTTTAGAGATATATTGTTGTATATCAGTAAAATACAATCTTTGTCAGGGATTTCGTAGGATCTATTTTATTTCTCGTTCTGCACAGGTATCACAATATTTTTCTACAAGAATAGCACCATCACCTACAATAAATAATGCTTCTTTTGTAGCCTTATTCCCGCAAGTTATACAGAATTTTGTCTTTCCATTAGCATCAGTGAATGGATTCAATACTGAAAATGTTTTCTCCAATTATTGTTTCAACTCCCACATGTATCCCTTTAATTATAGATACAGATAATACTGCAATTATGTCATCAACAACAGCAAACATTGATATTACATTGTTAATCATATTATAATATAGTTATTTTGAGTATAAATACTTGCAGTAACTCAAAGTTAAGTATTAATTGATTTTTTAATCAAACTTGTGTCGACTTTTTAAACTATATACAAATAATTTCATCAATTTCAATATAAACCTAGATAAATCAAGCTTTTATTTTATATATAGAACCTATAAAATACCTAATCAAATTGTAATTTTATAGCAAAAGGATAATTCATTAAAAATCGAATCCGAACTGCCAAGGAGCTTGATAATAACTAAATGAAGGTAATTTACGAATAATTAGAAAGGCAGTAGACCATAATAGTATATCGAGTTATATATATTCAGAATATCACGAATCATCTTACTAATTTGATTGGTAGATTTCCACTAAAATTATTGAATAGTCTTGTTTATCATCAAAGTCAGAGTAAAATACTTATTCTTTTTTTCTTCACCAAACCGACTGCAAGTTCTACAGCATAAACATTGTCATATTTAACTCCATCCTCAAGGTTGTTATTGACAGACTCAAATACATCATTAACTCTATTTCCCATTGATGGAGATTTTCTATTTAAATGATTTTTTATATCTTCTTTGGTAGCAGGGAATTGTAAACCTTCAAGTAAATTAGCCATTTTGGATACGGTATCTCTATTGGTAGGTGCATTTACAGGCGGTTTTACCGTAATATCTCCTACCCGTTCAGTTTGTGAATCAGCACCTGATTGCATATTATCCGTATAGTTTCGATTATCTGAAACAATATGTCATATGGTTCAGATGACCTGTAATATGATTTATAGTGTTCGGATTTGTTACATTGATCTATAACTCCATTTTAAGATAAAGAATATCACACAAGTAGTTGCAGTACAGGGAACTCTGTTTATCAATATATAAAGTAATTTTGTATAACAAGAACTATTAAAGATTAGTAATGGCACTTTATGATATGATTAAAGATAAATAAAAAAAATACAAAGCACCTTTATCGTAGTTTCAATCATTGAGGTGTTTTTCAATAAATAATCAATCTATTATAATTTGTTTTATTGCATGTTATGGAGTTCTTCCTGTCTGATTTTGTTGATTTAGATTATTTTGTTGATTTATTTGTTTTGAAGTGAATTTTGGCTAGGTGGAACAGATTGTCCTTGACCACTTAGTCCTTGGCCTGTTTGACCAACAGGACCGCTTTGAATTTGGCTTTGACCAGAATGGCTTTGGCTTTGGCCTGTTTGACCAATAGAACCAGGCTGAGTTTGAGCAGATAGGGTTTGTGAAGGTGATTTAGTTTGATTTTGTGAAGATGTACTATTATTTGCTGTTGTTGAAGTAGATGTTTGATTTTCAGCAAATACTAACCCATAATTTGTATACGCAAAAAAAAGTGAAAAAGACAATGCTATAGACATGATTATTGAAATGGTTTTTTTCATCATTGAATAAAGAGATTAATTGGTTATATATAAGTAATATTTTATACTTAATTTTTGCTTTGTATTTATTAACCTAATCAACGAAGTATAGGTTAATCCAATAGTCGCAGATATTGACCTTATATAACAAAGCATTAGTAATAAGAAAGAATACAGCATGTCCTTTTCAACGATCTTTAAAAAAATACGGATGACATCTAATAGGATAAATGAAAATATGATAGGCAAAGCACCCTCTCATGCCGATCCATTTATTTTCAATATTAGATCTCTTGCATAATTAGCACCATTAGAAAAATCTCTAAGAATGGAACATATCTTGATCATAATCCGCAATTAAAATGTAAATATTACAAATTATCATTGATAATATATAAAATTTTGATATGTGTCTTATTATGCAAGAGATCTATTAGTAAATCCGAATATGTTTTTACCGCTATTTTAGACATACATATAAGAAATAATAAAAGCAACAATAGGAAAAAGTATTTAGGTTATATTCTCGATTTATAGATCATACAAATTGGATATTATTAATAATATAATTTATATGTATTATGATAATGAGTACAATCTTAAGAAAGACAGTAACCAATAAGACAGCAAATAAAGGTCGATAGTCAGATAGAAGTAAAATACAAAAAAGGCTATCTAAAGATGTATGTTGTAGTAGATAATAATTTAACGAATATTAATTTTAGGAATATATCAAAGAGAAAGTACCATAATGGAATTGTTATGGAGTAATTGATCAAACATATTTTACAGGAAACAAGATGTTAAAATAAAATCCATTTTAGAATGAACAGATCCTGATTATATAATAGAACAGTTTGTATATATCGAGGTAGTATCTTTTCTCGATATATTCGTCCAGTATATTATCATTATACCGATATTATATGCCATAAAACCAAAATGTAAAGGTTTTGCAGCCATTCAATAGTTAAAAAATAATAATTCCTATGCATTTATTACATTCACTTTGAAATTTAAAAAAATGACGAGTTTTTTGACGGCTTGACGGAAAAGACGAATGACGAAAATGACGGTCCCTTGATTTACTTGCACAACTTATTGATTTATAATAGAAAATAAAGCATCAGTTTAAATTACTACCAATACAAAAGTATAATTCTCAAAATCCAGTTCATATACTTGAAGTCACTTGTTTTTATTTAATATTTTGTTTAATTTTTTTATTAGCTCTTCATTTTCAATGGGTTTATGAATAAACAATTCCTTATCTAGAAAGGAATATTCTTTGTCTCTAAACTTTTCATAATACATTTCGCTTGCTGTTAAAAAACATACGACGACATTTTTATCCAATTCTTTTACTTTTTTGTATAATTCAAAGCCATCCAATTCTGGCATTTTTATATCAAAAATAAGCAAATCATATAGATTTGGTTTAAAATGAGATAATGCTAAAAGTGGATCAGTGAATGCATCTACTTTAAATCCCTCATCCTCTAAAATCATTTTACAGAGCATGGTAAGATCAGGCTCGTCATCAACAACTAAGATTTTTTTCTGATCAATCATATTTTTCTATCTCCCTTGTTTTCCTTATCATTAATTCCATAATTTGCCATCAAAGGCAAGCTAAAAATAATTGTTGTTCCACCTTTTCCATCAGTATTATTTTCGGCCCATATTTTTCCACCATAATTTTCAATAATATTTTTGCAAATAAACAATCCCAATCCCGTACCTTGAAATGATTTTGTTGCAAATTTTGAGAATAACTTTGGAAATATTTCATTATTTATGCCACTTCCAGAATCTTTAACACTTATTATAACTTTTTTGTCATCTTTATATTTCTCTTCTACTTCAGTAGTAATAGATATAACACCTTTTTTTGTAAACTTGATAGCATTATCTAATAAATTAGAAATAACTTGAATTATTCTTTCTTTATCACACTCGATAAGAATAGGATTAATATTAGTACTATTTTTGTCAATATAATTTAATTCCAATACGTTATCGGTCTTTTTAATTTGATTTTTATAATCATCAATTATACCAGATATTAAATCATTTAAATTAAATCGATCAGCGTTAAACCTAAATGATTGACTTTCAATTGCAGTAACATCCAATATATTGCTAATAAGCCTCTGGAGCCTAATTGCGTTTCTAAATACACCATCTACCAAATCATTGGTTTTTTCAGGATGTTTTTTTAATAGGCCACTAAATCCCAAAATAGCTTGAGTAGGCGTTCTTAGTTCATGGGCAGCGATATTAATAAATTCCTTTTGCATTCTATCATGAATCTTTAGCTGTTCGTATAGGTCAGTTTCAACCCATAGACTTTCGAAAATAGCAACATACGATAACACACCCGATAGACTGCTAGAATAGGTCGATAATCCTACTGCTTGATCAAAATCGTTTTTAAGATCATCTTTTAACTCCATAACTAAAGAATAGTTTTTATCGACTATCAGGATAGTAGCTTTTGTTTCAGACATCCTTTCGATGTGTCTGATAAAAATATTAGAAGTATCAATATTAGAAATAATGGTTTTCCGATTATGAATAATTTGATGTATTTGATTATACTGATCCTCTATAATATGCATTTTGTTTATATCAGAAAGATTTTCCAAAGGCATTAGAATTCTAACCTTTACATTTCGTTCATCTACTGCTTTTTGTAATAATTCAATTATTCCTATTTTCTCCTGCCGCATAAATGCGTTTATAGTAGGAAAAATTATCATTACTTCTTTTTTAGCACATTTAACAAGACTTTGATATAATTCTTTTGCCCTACCAGAATCTCGAATGATCTCAATAACATCAGGTTGTAAACCTTCTTCAATTTCCCTTATCTTTTGTAATGCGGGAATAGATTTTTCCCATAGAGTTTCAAAAAGATATTTGTGTTGCTCTATTACTTCTTTCATATTACTATAAATTATTTGTTGTAATGGTTGAGAATCCTGCAAATTAGAAGTAGCTATATATTCTGATTCGGTTACAGCAAAATTCCCCTTAACCTTATCTAGATGACGTAGCGAGTCGTGTCCAATTAGATTTAATATCTCTTTACAATATAAAATATTAGCTGCAGTTATTTCAGTGATAATTTTGTATTTTACACCTTTTTTAATACAATCAAGAAGCAATTTTTTATTAGATTTGATTTCTAGGATCACCGAAGGAGAAATCGAATCACCACAAACAAATATCACACTCTTTGCATTAGATGAAACCTGCAATTGTAATCTAGTTGTATTTTCTACTCCATACAAGACTTCAGTCTTTTCACGCATTATGGGAGAGGCCGCCAGTAATTATCATAACCTTAACTTATATAAAAAGAATGTAAATAGTGGCTCTGTCAAATCTTCGTTTGGTAGTTATTATGACTTGTTTTTCTTATGCTTAGTTGATTTTTTTCTCTTTACTAGACAATTATCATGGTATGTTTTTCTATGTTCTGTTAAATCATGATTATTGGAAAATTCTTCTCCACAATTAGAACATTTAGATTTTTTTCCTTTATGTTTATCATTAGTATTGATCTTTATTGCTCTTTTTACACGTTATGTATAAAAGAGAGGTTATTCTAGTTCCATACCTAAACCTATTATGAATTTATTAGAATCACCCTAAAAGAATCAAGTTTGTTATTCAAGATGACAAAACAATAAAAGTTGAACCAGGACAGTTAATAGAATAATAATATAAATGTTTATAGCTAAAGGTCAATAATATCAGATAATAATTGTAAATCAGATATAATAATTGTAATTCTAGATTTTCAACAGTTGTTTCCTCTTGGGATATAATCCCTATAGGAAATAATTTGACCACTACTATTAACTCGGATATCCAGATAGGTAGAGTAAGAGAATTGAGTATTAATAGGACATTCATTATAATATAAAACCACATTCAACCACTAACGAAGTAGAAATTGTGGTTATGAAAAACAATATTCTAGTGATGAAATTACTTTTCAATAAGTCCTGATTTAAAATGTATAGGCATTACCCAACCAATTCCAACTTTAATCGTATTTAATGCTATTAATATTCGCTTCATTCCTTCATTTACAACAGTGATATATTTTGTAATTGAAAAATTAATACCAGGTAATAGAATATCCCCGCTTGTAATAGGTATGTTATTAATATATGCATGTAATTCATTAATTTGTTCAAAAAAAGGAACATATTTCATTGAAATAATGCCTATAACCTCTCCCTCGTTTGTAAAAAGCGGGTCACCACTATTTCCTGAATTTATTCTTGAATCTATCTGGAGCATTTCGAATGGAAAATTGGATAACAAGGTTTCACCTTTTGCAGATATTACGGCTTTAGTCAATGTTAATGTAGATATACCTAATGGATATCCCAAAACAAAACAATCTTGCCCTATTCTAATATAACCGTATTTAGCAAATTTAATGGGATAATCTATTTTTGATTTATCTATTTTTATTATTGCCAAATCACGTATTTTGTCGGTTGTAATTAATGTTGCTTTTACTGGGATTCCGCCTTCTTTTCTTACATATATTTCGGTATTAGATTGATTACTCGATACCACATGTTCACATGTCCATATTGTTCCTTTTTCATCTAATAATATACCACTACCACTTGTCCACTGTCCGTTTATATTTACATAAATTCTAAATACGTTTGATGAAACTTTTTCGATTATATCTATAAGCACAAAAATAATATTTTTACTATAATATCATTTAATATATAATCTGTCTTCAAAATCCATTAATTCTTTAATCCCATCAAACGATTTTTGACAATCTTTTTTTACATGAAGATCGAACGGAGTTTACAGAACCTAAATAGTATATCCTATAAATACTGTGATACACTTTATTTATAATATACCAAATTTATAGATATGGATTACCACATGTTAATTAATTTATGACTTAAACTTCATTGATTTGAATATTCGATAGAAAACAATTTCTAATAAACAAAGTATTAAAAAATGTAAAAATGGTTATCAATAATAATAAAATATTATATATATTTATTAATACATTAATAAAAGGATCCTATTTTAATATCATACTTTTAGATCATAATATCAGATATCAATAATATCTACAATATCTGAGTATTATTTTTTAGTTTCTCCGAATTTATTTTCCAATTCCATTATTCGCTTCACAATATAATCCATATGAGAATATTCCGGCACTTGATCAAGCAATTCTTTTAACTTTTTAAGATAAAATAACTCTTCTTTTTCATTTTTTTTTAAATAGTAAAGACTGGTTAAATTCAAATAATCAGTAGCCATTTGAAAGAGATCATTTAATTCTTCATCTATTACAAGGGCCATTTTACCATATTTGAGTGCTTCATCTAGATCACCCTTGTCTTGAAATCTTGTCAAGATTGTTATAAATTATAGCCATGCTAGATTTATGATCTCAATTGTATTTAGGATTTCAAGGGCCATATTTACCATATTTAAGTGTTTCATCTGAATCACCCTTAACTTGTAATATTAGTACCAATATTGTTATCATCAATGGCCATTCCAACCCTATCATTCAATTCTGTTTGGATTTCAAGGGCCATTTTACCATATTTGAGTGCTTCATCTAGATCACCCTTGTCTTTTAATATTTGTCCAATATTTATTATAGTCCCTAGCGATACCGTTGTTATCCCAGTTTCTTTATTTTTTTTTAAAGACATTCCAGGCAACTTTAACAAGCTTCATCTCAATCACCATTATCAGACCTTAATCGACCTGCGTTAAAATCGTATATAATCATCGCATCATATCATTTAAGACCATTATTTATCTTTTAATTAATTTTTCATATAGATAGGATTTGAAT
>CAWISD010000013.1:0-24917 GCA_963838615.1 uncultured Nitrososphaeraceae archaeon | reverse complement strand
TCAAATAGGCATAGATGAACCATTATGGCACAATCATACGCTCGATAAATATGGAGCACAAGGAATGCCCATGCCTGGAATGACAATGCCAGGCATGTCCTCAATATAAACTAATGATAATAATGGGTTAATAAAAATAGGTTCTCTAGTTAATAGAAATTACACACTGGGTGACTTTTTCAACATTTGGGGAATAAATCTTGCGAGTAAAACAGTAAATGCAACAGTAGATGAAAAGCCGATATCAAACTTTAAAAGCCTATTTTAAAGGATGGAGAATTGATTTACTTGGATATTGTCAGTAAAAAGTGAACTTTAAACCTGCTTTGTTGTATGATTCGAAAAGCAATGAGTTAAAACTATACTCCAGTTAGGACAATGATAATCTAATATTGACACTGCTTCCGTTATAATTCTATTAACAAAGGCTTAACAAATAACGATTAAAATAATCATGCAACAAAGCATTACAAAGGAACCTTGAAAACAAGGATACACTAATCCCGGTATTTCTTCCAATCACATCACCCGAGTTTATGGTTATGGAAGAGATATGGGAATATCGAATTATGATCAAGCTTATTTATATTAAAATTTTGTTGAGGATTAGAATTGGAATGATCGCCAGATTGTTGTGCTTTATGTAAAGATGAATGATGGATATGGAGAATTTGCACCTATTCCAGAAGTAATCCGGATTTCTTCTGCAAATGATTTTGGTATACTCAAATTAAATCCTGTTGCAGACATTATATTTCCTATCAAAATAATCGCGCTAAATATAACCGGTATGATTATATTGGAGGCTTTATTTACCTTATGCGGTTTTGTATTAATAAACTCCGAATTTTTAGAACTATTACTTTGAACATAAGAGGAATGAAACAATTGTCTTTCAAAGTTTTTAATGTTAAATTATTTCATATTATTCATTATCGAAACCAAGTAATTACATAACTATAATAATCATTCAAAAATCAGTCTAATGGTACTAATGAGATTTGTTAACTTGAGGAAAAATCTATACCTTTAAAATGACTATTTCCTTTATCAGCATACAACAATTTCAAAAATAAAACTGAATAAAAAATATTGATAATTTTTGAATATCGGGTATTAAGAAACTCATTGAAGGGAGGATAATGATGATATTGGTAATTAGAGTACATTAGCCAATCAATCCTCATATTGTATCCGCCCTTCAAAGAAACAAACTCTCATCGAATATCCGGTAGACTTGCATTTATTTCTGTTATTGCTGGGACAACTTTTGCTATGTTCTGCAACCTGCAAACATTATTGCAATATCGTTAATAAAAAGACTTGCTGTACGTTATTAGAATAAACCATAAACCATGTAATAAATCATAGAATATATGTTTAGATTCAATATGCCTTATGAAATAGCTGCTTTAACACCTCTTTAGAATGAAAGCTCATCCATTTTGCTACTAGCCGTACCACCTATTACTTAAATTATCAAAAGCATTTCTGATAATCCTGCTAATATATGGCAATACTAAATCTCAAGTCAAGCCAACGAGATCTTTTCCTCGCGTCATGCATCCTAACAAGGTTATCAATTGAAGTAATGATCAACATCAAGTGAATGGATATTGTTTTATATGTTTTAACTTAAAAAGTCAATTACTATTAATCGTTAAGATGGGATATACTTTTAAACTTTGAATACGGTAGTATTTTATAGGATAGAATTCAATATCAAATGTAATCTTTTTTTTATTTTTATTCGTGGACTTGAATTTAATAATTTTAAAAGTTAAACTTTATTTAGGTTAGGGGAATGGTATAATACTACGTGAATCCTTTTTATGAATTGATTGATCTGCAATATGCGAATTAAATGGTAAAAAGAATGGTGGATCTTTAACATTGTCTGCATTAATGTTACTATATTTAACTGCATCAATAGTCCGATAACTTCCTATGATGAAGATGAAAAGTACCATTGTAATTAAAACAATATTGTAAAAATTGAATCTTTGATTCATTTGTATATAGTTATTGCCACGTCTTAAGAGTAACAATTTTAATTTCTTCAGAGATGAGCATAAATATTGTCAAAATTAGTAAAATACTGCTCATTATAATACCGCAATCTATATTACGTTTTTTTAACATCTTTTAGTAGAGTATATTAATTTGTTGATATATAGTTTATAGTATATTTATCGAATGTACAAATTATAGATTTATCATAAGTGGTTTCGATGATATTTTCCATGTTGAAGAAGAAAATGTAAACTGAAAGATATAAAGAAATTGGTTGAATCTGTTTGTTGATTCCCATAACAAAGAATAATTAAGTGAACAGCATCAAAAAATCATCATTTTATTCTGTTTATAAATTAAAAAGCAGATAAAAAATAAAAATAGTAAAAATTAACTTAGAGATCTTCTATCAAAGAGGTGTAATTATCAATGCTTCTATCCAATAGGGTAACATTGGTTTTCTTCACTAGGTTTTCTACTTCTACTGGATTTTTAAGCAAATATTCTGAAAATTCATATCCTCTTCGTCTTATTATTACTTCGGCGTCCAATAGTCTTTTTAGATTCCAAGATGTGGTTGATGGTGCTTTGTTAATATGAGCAACTAGTTCATTGAATGTACAACTTTTTTTTTCCAACAATTTTGTAATTATTTCTTTTGTTGTTTTTATTTTCAAATATCCTAAAATTATTGCTTCTTCGTTAGAAGTTGAGGCTGGATAATATCGAGTAATGTTACTATTCTGTGACCTAATTATTTTAATAGTTGAGCACTTTTCTAAAGTGGCAAGATGGTGTGAAAGTGTTCCATTATTTAAACTGGTTATACGCAATAATTCTCTATATCTTATCCCCGGCGAGAAATTGATGATTTTTAATAATAATTTCTTTCTATTATCTTTTTCTTTCTCTGATTTTTCTACATTTAAAATATTATTATAACTCATCTTCTTTCAACCTTTATTACTCCTGCAGCAAACAATAACAACATGAATAATAATAACATATGGGGTATCTCTACATCAATAAAAGGTATTTGAAAATCTCCAAGAACATTGCTTGATTGTAACAGATATAAAAATTCAACAATTAACAAGACACTAAAACTTAATGAAGTAAGCAAAACTTTTTTGCTTTTTGTCTTTTTAAAGGAAAGTACAGAAATAACAGTTAGAAATAATGCCATGTTCAAACTAAGAACATGAATAGAGATATGAAAAATCATGGAAGGGTGGTATAAATGCGGAATTATCAATGGATAGAAAATAATTGAAGTAAAGGTAATTGATAATACCAAAAGAAGCTTAGTCTTGCTACTCAAAAAATTTTGAAAGTATTTATAAAACCTATTGTTTTCTCTGCCTTTATCATCCTTTGTTAGCAAATATATAATATTAGAAAAGAAACTTAAAAGTTAATTGGTACAAAAATAGAAACTATGATTTTGGAAAAAATGTCACTTTCTTTGAGTAAGATTGCCTTTGCTTTATATTTCGATTATTTATCCTTAAGCATATTGTGTAAACACTTCTTTATCCTTGTCTTGTAGGGATTGACAAGTATAGTGTCTATTTCATTTTCTCCCAGCGTATCGTGAAATCTCATCAACATATTTTATGTAGATTCTAAAACTGCTCTTTAGTAGAACATTTTCCATGAGATTGTATTCTTGAGAGGAGATTGTGTATTCTATTTCCATCATTACTAAAGAAGAATTCATCAAGTACCCTTCTTTGTCATCTTTAAGCGCAGCTCTTGACTGTTTTCTCTTCCCTACTACATCTATTCCAAGATGATTCATAATTTTTCATTTCCTTTTTTTAAGTTGGCTTTACAGGCAACGGCATACATATCCATCCACCATCTTTAGTGTACTTTGACTCCAGCCGCTTGATAAGATATGGTTCAGTCAGAACTTCTCTCGTATTTGGAGCATGTAAACTTTGAACCTGACCAACATGCAAACTAGAAGATACTACAAGATTTTCATGTTGTCAGAATTGTTAACAAAGCCATCATCATTAACCAGTTTTCGGAGGCCTTAAAATCAAGTCCCTAATTTCTTGAGTATATAAAATTCTATTTTGTATGCAATTAAATATTCTTTCTATCAAAATCTTTAATCAATATTTCTTATTTTAATGCCGATTTAGTTAATCAGATAAAATAAATATTGTAACTTAAGAGTTGTGTAAAAACAATGGTAGTGTTTTAATGTAAAGTCTTTGTAGTTGTTTTACTTCATTTATTTTTAAAAAATTATTATCAAATAAATTATTACTGCACTCATTTAGTATGTGAAAACAATCACAATTTGTTTACATATAGAACTAGACAATATCTTACACAACTCTTAAGTTCGAGATATATTTTCTTGTGAAAGGTTTTTGATGCTGTTTGCTATTATATTTATAAAAAACATATTGACCTCAAATTGCGATTATATTTTATCACATGGTTATGGTTTATTCTAAGAACGTACAGCAAGTCTTTTTATTAACGATATTGCAATAATGTTTGCAGGTTGCAGAACATAGCAAAAGTTGTCCCAGCAATAACAGAAATAAATGCAAGTCTACCGGATATTCGATGAGAGTTTGTTTCTTTGAAGGGCGGATACAATATGAGGATTGATTGGCTAATGTACTCTAATTACCAATATCATCATTATCCTCCCTTCAAAGAGTTTTTTAAATCTTTATATTCAAAAACTTTATTTGGTTTTATTTTTGAAATTGTTATATGCTGATAAAGAAAATAGTCATTTGATGTGGTAAAACCGATATTGAATGTCGAACTTAATTTTAGAATGTTTGTGAAGAATGATTCTCTGATACAATCAATTAGTTATAAGGTACTGAGAATTTTTTTATTAAAAAATATATTTTTGTAATAATATTGTTACTACTTTGTATTTGCAGTGGTATTCATATTTGAAGTAGAATTGGCAGATATTGAGGAATGATCTAATTTGCCTTGGATTTCTATATTGGACATGTATGGTTCAGGAAATGCAACATTAGACCTAGATTCAGGACAACCAAATCCACCTTGTATTCCCTTTCTTACTACGCCATCAGCAATCTTGACTGTAGAGTTATCTGCCTTTGTTTCTCCAGATGTACCAGGAGTACATATAAATGGTAAATTGACAGGGGTGTTGTTGATGGTTCCAAATATTCTATATTGATATGTAGTTTGAACTGTAGGATAGAATGGAGCATTATAATGACCTGGATCTCTGAATGCTGGCGTTAGGTTAAAGACCTTCTTTTTAGCACCTGCGGTAACTTCAACCTTGAGAGTTTTATCTAATCCCTCAACATGCTTTGTACCGTTTGCAAGAGAATTCATTGGATCTTTAGGAGCTGGCGTATACGCAAAAAAGTCTACTCCTGACTTATCATCCACAAATACCGGTTCATTCTGTGAGCCAACCACTAATAAGTAGTCTTTACCACCAATATTGAACAATTGTCTTTGATGTGCAAGAGCAATTTGACTATTAATTGAGAATATTAGCAACATGGATGCACCAATTGCTCCGATAATTAAAAGATCTTTTCTTTTACTATTATTTCTAATATGCATAATTTGGATAATACCTTGCTTAATGTGTTTATTGATTTTTTTTATAATATTTATGGTGCATTCGTGGAATAAGAGAAGATGACGCTGGTACCTAATTAATAATTTCATATTTGATAATCTACAAAAAGGTTTAACCAATTGATCAGATACTATAATTTAGAATTCTCCATTATGCATGGAATTTTACCAAGTTTTCAGTCCTATTTAAATTTAGTTTAGAATAATTATACAAGCCATGTAAAGGAAAAACGCAAGATTTACTGCAATTTGATGATGCGAAGCAATCCAATATAGATTATTCAATGGTTATGGATAATCATGATTTTGCTTATTATTATAGATATTTTCGGAACTTGATGCATATAGCGATTAGTTTTACTTCATTTCATCGATCCTTTAGAAAATAATATGCTACTACTGTTTAGAGGTATGTACCAAATTACTTAATTATCTTTATTGCAAAATAAATCTATGATAACTATAAATTATTTGAATAAAATAATTATTTTAAACAGTTACAGTTGCATTCTATGTTATCAATTATCATTAAATAATAATCATAACAAAGTACTAGCAATAGAGTAAAGGATATCAATACCATGTCTCCTTTAAATTTACTTAAAGAAGATAATTACGAGTATAGATTTAATGATCCTTTGAGATTTATAGATTCACTAAAAAGTAAAAAACATATTGTACTCTATTACGAAAATAAGGAATTTGGCAAAAAAATTCAGTATAGATTTATAAGAAATGGACTGCTAAAAGGAGAAAATTGTATCTATACTACTCATAATGATAATGATATAGCATCGATTGAAAATGAAATGATGGATAACGATATTGATGTAAAGCATTTTAACAAAAGAAGACTATTAAAAATATTTAACATACCTGATCTTTTGAAATATCCTGATGGAATATTAAAAGAAGCTGAAGCGATTGTAGATAAAATGTTTTCTAATCTAAATCCAAATCTGCCTTTTCGTCTAGTAATAAGAATGATAGATAAATTAAATATCAAGAGAACAAATTGAAGCCAATTTGGTATTAGAACATTACTTTCACTCCAAATTTGAGAAGTTTAATGGTTTGGTATTATGTCATTATGATGTTAGTTACAATCCAACCAATACTAATGGACAATGGGTTGAAACGATTCTAGAAAACCATCATTCTGCAATTTTTATAACAGAAAAGGCAGAAGAAGGAATAGCGTTTGATATGTAATAACGGCAATATCTATTTCAATCGCAATCTGCTAGTGATTATCTTTAAATATGCATCCATAAGATATTGTATGCATTTTTTCCTGCACTATGCTAAAAACTTGCCCTTGGTATTATCCAACTATCTAAACTAATTTCAGCAGACGATTTTTACAGCTATTATTTTAATATAGGTCCGACGAAGTGTTACAAGGACTTTTTTACCCATTATTTGTAAACAATTTTCTACTACTGAAATTCCAAGGAACTATTTTAAAGAACAGAAGTATATTAGTATGTGTAACAAATATTCTTATATCATGCAGCAGCATAAAACAGAAAAAATATAAAAATAAAATATGTCCTAAAAAAGTAATTATTATATAAAATATAATATTAAATCAAATTATGGAAGTTAATTTGATATGTCTTTCATACATCACATCATTTTATGTTTCTATACCTGATCTTTGGAAATATTTCTCTTTTTAATAAATCTCTTTCTATGGATATTCGTCCAGGTCCAGATAGTAATAAGCTGATAGCAATAGATAACATAATAATATCAAGTTCAAAACCCCCAGGACCAGAAAAACCATGTGAAAATTTTATAATAAATGTTGTAGACATCATTTCTATTATAAACAAGATAGAAGCTATTCTTGTCAATATTCCAAGTATTAATGCGATTCCTCCAATTAATTCAAGTAAACTAACAGGTAAAGCAAGTTCTGGAGGCAAACCCGCCGAGCCAAAGAATCCTTGAGTTCCATGAATATTACTAAACTTTGGTAATCCATGCATTATAAATGCAATCCCTGCAATTATTCTTATGGACACGGGTGCAAATGAAGAAACCTTTTCTAAACTCATTGTCTATCTATACATTTATTATATTTTCTTTTAAAAGTTTAAACTATACAATTTATATAATAGATCTCTTGCATAATTGCTGCTAAACAGCTTTATGACTATTAGTTCATCAATGGCATGTCCTTTCTTTGCTTTCTTTTGACCGATTATCCAAAAAGCCACTACTTTTTAAATCATTGACCGGTTTAACAATGCAAGAATTCGATGTTATCTATAACAAAGAAATAACAAAAAGATATGACAAATATGATCTACGGCGTTTATCATCCAAAAGAAAAGACGTTAGAGAAAGAAAAGCAGGAGCAGGAAGACCTTTCAAGTTAGATGTTAAAGACAGATTTTTGATGCTTTTAGTGTATTCTCGTCTTTACATAACCTACACTCTAGCCGGTTTTTTATTTGATTTGGATAAGTAATGTATGCACAGAGACATTCAAAATATTGAATATTGAATATTGAATATGATAAGGCAATGCTTACCAATTCCTCAAAAAATATATAAAATAACAAAATGACTATAAACACCAGACGAGATTGAAGAGTATTTTCCTGGCTTTTTATCTTTCATAGATTCCACAGAACAATAGCAGATACCAAGACCTGTAGATAAGAGAAGACGTAATGCATACTATTCAGGCAAAAAGAAAAAACATACTATAAAGACACAGCTGATGGTTAACAGCCATGGTTTTATCATTCATAAAGCAAACCATCATAAAAAAGGAAAGAGACATGACTATGATATTTACAAGATAAATCATCCTGTCACTCCCAAAGTGGTTGTAAATATGTTTGACCTTGGATATCTTGGTATACAAAAGGACTTTCCAGCAGAACAACTATCATCTTTACCGGATAGAAAGCAAAGAAATCTGGATCTATCGCAAGAAGAAAAAAAGAGAAAACAAAATTCATTCTAGAACGAGAATAGTGGGGAACATACTATCAGCAGATTGAAAAGGTACAGGATACTTGCAGATGTATTTAGAAACAAATTGAGAAAATATAACAAGGTATCGGACATAGTTGCAGGTCTGATATGCTTTGTTGCATGATTATTTTATTCGTTGTTTGTTAGCGTTTTGTTGATAGAGTTATAACGGAAATAGTCAAAATCCAATTGATATTGTCATACACAAATCACATTTTTAACTAATTTTCGAATCATGCAACAAAGCAGGTCTGATAAACTAAAGAATTTTAAATCTACAGAACTAGAAATCGATATAGAATCCAGAAGGAATAGTCTGGATTGTTTCTAATTATGCAAGAGATCTATCAGTATTATGACCTTTAAGTATGTCTGGAATATCTGCTATATCTTTAGTTTTACATAACTCAAGACCATTCTCTACCGCATAGAGGCCATGTTTAACAATTTGGTACACATGATCAGATCCTAAGTAAATCGTATCAAGCTCCATAACCATGATCTGA
Source organism: uncultured Nitrososphaeraceae archaeon (assembly GCA_963838615.1). GTDB lineage: Archaea > Thermoproteota > Nitrososphaeria > Nitrososphaerales > Nitrososphaeraceae > Nitrosocosmicus. Next base: position 15,795 of record CAWISD010000013.1, on the reverse strand, counting down.
TAAGTTTACAAGACTAAAGTTTCCAAAAGGCGTTAAACCTTATAGAATATCGTCGATTACCTTTCTTGAGAGTGCGCTATAGCAGATAGCCAGACAAGGACGTTATAGAACAAACACTATCCTCATAGTATTAAGTAAAATCATCCTTTCTAGATATAGCATAATTTCTGACGTGAGATTTGTTAATGAATGATTTCCATTAAAGCGTACATCAGAAGACTATGATCTAATGATTGGTGGCAAGGTTCGATTTAGATATTTCTTGCAACAATAGATGGCATGATTTAATAATAAAATAAAACTGTTAGTGAATATGCTATATGCGGCACCAAATTTGATAATCTCAAAGCCCCATTGATATTACTATATTGCAAAAAGTATTATTGAGGATGGGATTTTATCGATATCTTCTTGCACGTAGGTTTTTTAAGATATTTTAATCCTTGACTTCAAACAAAAGTTTCCCTTTATCTGGCGAGATTAAGAAATTCATAAAAGAAATAGCATCGTTGATATTTTTGTTTGTGTCTGGTATTGTAACTTATAAGTAAATAGGTTCTCCATGGATTGTCTGATGATCATTGCTTAAAAAAGTGTATGAAACCCTTTTTGTAAAAAATCAGAGAAATCGTGGTTACCAAGGTTAATTGCGGGTGGTAGAGTGATATATCGAAGGCCTCTAGATATAGCCTTGTGCTTATAAGCAGCAATTGCATCTACTTGACCTGAATCTAAAATAGTATTGAGAGTCTCTTCAGGGAAGATCTGCTTTGATGCGAGTTCATCAATAAGATCGGTACCATCACTTCCAAAAATAACGATTTGCTTTCTATTCTCTCCTCCTCGATAGATCTTTTACGTGATAAATCAACACCGAAGTATTAGAAACTGATATAGAAGCAATACTATCACCATAATACCAAGTAAAACAAAACTCATACGTTGTAGATACTCTTATCACATCATAATATTCAAAAGAACCGGTTTAAATTCCAAAGATTCTATTATTCAAATAAAATCTATAAGTTCAAAATATAGGTAATGGATAAGTTATTTCAATAATCAATAATATATATAATATACTCGAGATATAAAACCTGAATTAATTTCCCATAATATATCTATACTGGTTTTCGAATTTAATAAACATGTAAATAAAGACCCAAATTTACTGCAATTTAATGAAGCAGAACAATCAGATATTTTAATTCGATGGTTATGAATCATCATGATATTTATGTCATCACATATTAAACCTGTAACTTGAGGCATATTGCTATTATTTATTCTTCGATCCATCAATCGATATTTGTTGGTATATTAATATGGACATTAACATTCCATTGATTAATTCATAATCTGATTTTTTATAGGCTTTTATGGATTTCTGAGTTTGAAGTAACATTTACTTGTAATTTTTGGGAATAATTGTTTATCATCATCAGAGGGTAGACAATCAATGAATTCATTCCAATTGCTGATTATTTTACCATAGGTTTTATCCTGCAAATGGGATGATGAGGCCAGATTAATGAAATCAAATAGGTCCCATTATGAACCCACCAATACTCATATGCTGTTATTATTAGATCGAGATATTCTTTTTACTGGTGCTTTATCCCAAAGCCTAATAACAAATCTAGTTGATAGATCAACATCTATTAATGCCATGGGCTATGGAGTTGACAATAAAATGGATATATTATTTCGTTTCAAGGTTACTAGCAAAATGCTTGATGAATATCTACTACCATCCATATTGTAGAATCAATAGTGGAGAATATTGCAAGAGCAATTCCCAATGTTAAGTCTCATATAAACCATTTGTATGATTTTGGTTATTATGGGACTATTATATAATAATTAAAATACAAAATAGTAGAGATAATTGTTGCCAGGTGCAGATCATAATAGAAAATATTGAAAAAATATATGATGGCCCAGTACCTTGATTATATGTTTCTAAAGTTATCGTGGGATTATGAGTTTTATCTGTTTTATTATTGTGATATTTTTATTATGGATGTAAACCATGCAATATCTCTTTTTTGTTAATTTGATATACCTCTTATCATTATAACTATATGAGTGTGAAATCATTACCTTTAATCTAATAAAATGCATGAATGTGCTAGCTTAGTATTACACCACCTCTGAAATTATGCACTATTAGCATTACGAATAGAATTGATGGTTATGATCCTTCAGGCTCTATAAGAAGCATTTATTGATAAATTATCAATAGCAGAACAAGAAAACGACGAGTAAGCCTAATCTCATTATTTTCCGTTTGTGATGTTATTAATAATATTTAATAGATTTAAAAAACAAGTGGATAGAGAACTTTCTATTTTTCAAATCATGCAAAAATCATTGTAGATCTAATTTTTTTGTTTTGTTTTGGAAGATTGTTGAGAAAACCACTCTTGCCAAAATTTATTATCATGAGGAACAGAATCCATTACATAATCTGGTGGTTTATTTAAAAAAGTAGAATTCACTCTAACCATTACAGATGGCAAGATAATTAACCAATGAAGGATTACCAAGCAAATATGGAGGAACATATACCTTAACATCATTCTCGGTCATGTTAGGTATTTTTACAAGCGGTAAAGTATAGGAATTATTAGTATTATTGAATATGGCCATATACCAGCCTTTTAATTTAAATTTTGAATCGGTACCATAATTAGATATTATCAATGTATAAATTTGTTCTTTATTGTGGTTTGCAGATGAAACCTTGGGTATATTATTACCGCTATTGTTATTATAATATAATAACCAAATATATGCTGTTTCATATATTTTATTTTGATTTGGATTGCCTGCTAAATCCATGGAAAAAACTAATAGTTTACTGTTGGTATAATTTACACTTGCTGAAAGAATATCATAGTAATCCTTAAACTTTGGAATGATAGGAGTTTTATAAATTTGAAGTGGTTGAACATCACCTTTTTTACTTATTACACTAACAATGCTATTATGGTCAGATAATGGCGAATGAAAAGATAATAGAGATGATATTACGACATTTACTCGTTTTTCAAACCAATTCTTTATCGGAAAAAATGAATTAATTGTAGATAAATATGATATCGCTATAGAAATTGAGATAGTTATGATTGTTATTAATATAAAGACATGAGTAGCAGCAGCGGTATCTTTCACTTTTGTAATTATCATAACCAAATATTAATGTGATACCTAGTTGTATGATTCCACCATCTGAACTTGGGGTAAAAGTGTTAATTATCAAATCGGGCCCTGAGGAATGTAATTCAAAAGCGAATGAAATCCGATATAGTCGACTATATGATAGGCTCTGTTCACTTAAGGAAAGCCTATATCTCGAAGATGTCCTATTTCATTTGTGATTTTCAGAAACAGCAGAACACCCTCAGAGTATATTGGTTATGGTCTATATTTTTATTTTTCAGGTTTGTCTTTAAGAAAAGCAGCGGATAGTAGACTATCAGCAGATTGCTTTATCAAAAGAAACCATGTATCCATATGGAATTGGATTCAAAAATATAATCCTCAGAAAATATCCTCTCTAAGAAAAAGAAAATCTCTCTGAGTATTCTTGTATACAAAAAGATGAAACTGTAATTAAAGTTGGGTCAGAATACATTTGGGTATGGTGGGTTGCTACTATCGAACCTGAAAGCAAAGAAATCCTAGGGATGAGTGTATCAAAAGAACGAAATATGTTTGTTGCTATTGAACGATTTATTTCGGATGTTGTAGAAGAACATGGAGAACATCCAGTTTCCACAGACGGCGGAACATGGTATCCTCAGCAAGCATGTAAATTCCTGAATCTAAACCATCATATTCATTCTTTTGTATACAAGGATGAGAAAAGCATTATTGAAAGAACAATGCAATACATAAAAGATAGAACCAAAGAATGCTTCGATGATTTTTTCCCATGTAGAAAGAAGAAATGTAAACTAAAACATGTGATTAATTGGTTGAATCTATTTGTAGATTATCATAATAAGGAATTATGCCTTAAGTGAACAGAGCCATTATCTGTATAGACTTTATACTTATTGTGATATAGAATAACTAAAAATATCATAAATAACAAGTGCAACTATAGATGAGTTTATCTAATAAAAAATTATTCGGAACAAATGGGATTAGGGGAGTTTTTGGCTCTTCTACTTTTTCAATTGAGTTTGTTATTGATGTCTCTTATTCTATTGGTTCTTTTTTTAATTCGGGTCCTATAGTTTTAGGTTATGATGGACGTTCATCAAGTTTTGCTCTTTCAAAAATCGTTTCCTCTGTTCTGATGTCTCTGGGTATAGATGTCTATGATATGGGATTGACTCCGACTCCTTGCTTGCAATTTGCAGTAAAAAATTCTAAATTCGCTGGTGGAATAATGATAACGGCATCTCACAATCCTCCTGAATTCAATGGTATAAAACCTATATCTAGCACTGGAATAGAGTTATCTAGAGAGGAAGAAATTTCGATAGAAGATATTTATTATCAAAAGAAATTTGCAAAAATAACAAATTCTGATTTTGGAAATTTATTCATTTTAGATGATGCTTTAGAAAAATACATTGCTAAAGTGATATCCTTAGTAGACGTGGAGGCTATAAAACGCCATAAATTTAAAATTGTGATGGATTTTGGTAATGGTGTACAATCTTTGGTTGCCCCGTTAATTGCAAAAAAATTAGGCTGTGAAATATTGATTATAAACGGAAATATTGATGGAAATTTTTCCGCACGAGGATCAGAACCAAAAATTGATAATTTGTCTAATCTTACTGAGCTAGTAAAGAACACTAATGCTGATTTAGGTGTTGCTTATGATGGTGACGGAGATAGAAGTATATTTTGCGATGAACAGGGAGTTATACATTGGGGTGATAAAACTGGCTCTTTATTGGCTTTTTATTTGATTAAAGTTAAGAAACTTCAAACATCTGTTGTATGCCCGTTTAATTCTTCAATAATTATATCAAAAATTTGTAAGGATCTTGACAATAAAGTTAATTTTTACAAAGGTTGGAAGCGTTGAAGTTACACATTCTATGAAAAACACTAATTCAAAAATTGGCTTTGAAGAAAATGGTGGTTTTTTTTATGGTCTTTTAAATTATGTTCGTGACGGTGCAATTACAACTGCTTTAATTTTAGAAATGTTGAGTTATTTTAAACAAAATCCATCGGAATTAAATCAAGGAATTAATAATAACAACAACAATCATGACGAAACAATTGTTTCTTTGTCTCGTATATTCAAACTCTTACCAAATACGTATCAATATAAATCAAGTTTGAAATTATTAAATATAGAAGATATATCAAATGTTCTTAATTTGTGTAAAAATCATGGATCTGTACAAAAAATTGAAAGTATCGATGGTATCAAAATTTGGTTTGACGATGAATCGTGGATAATGTTTAGACCTAGTGGTACCGAACCTTTATTGAGGATCTATGCTGAATCTGATGATAAGTTTTTACTTGATTCAAAAATAAGGGAATATAATGATTTGATTAAAAAATCATTTCCTATTTAATGTGCTCGCTATAGGACAACGTTTTTAATACTCTTTTTTATGATATTTAAGGATGGAAATGATCCCAATGGGTGATTGTGAATTATGAGTAAACCATATTATGTAAAATTTGAGACACCCCAAGACTTGGTTAATGCAATTTATGAAGCTGTTCGATTGGCTAAACAAAGTGGTTTGGTGAGAAAAGGAACAAATGAAACTACAAAGGCAATAGAGCGAGGAATTAGTAAATTAGTTATTATTGCTGAGGATGTTGAACCACCAGAAGTCGTTGCACATTTGCCAATTTTATGCGATGAACGTACATCAAAATATGTTTTTGTACCTAGTAAAAAGGACTTGGGAAATGCACTGGGAATAGAAGTAGGATCAGCTGCAGCTACAATCATTGATGCTGGTGAATCACAACAAATTCTAGAACAAATTACAAGTACTGTCGATAATTTAAAAAATAAACCTGAGTAATTGTGCGTATGTGTGATTGTGAGGGTGTGTTTAATAGATGAGTAAGACTGAGGAAAAGGTAATTCCTGCAGAAGTAATTCAGATTGTAGGTAGAACTGGTATAGCTGGGGAAGTAATTCAAGTTCGTGTAAGAATATCTGAAGGAAAAGATAAAGGACGAATCTTAACAAGAAATGTAAAAGGTCCTGTAAAAATGAATGATATTTTGATGCTTAGAGAAACCGAGAGAGAGGCAAGAAAGATAAAATGATTCACAATTTCATATTAATAATAATGATGGTGATTAATAATGAGTAAGAATGTTGTATCTTTAAGAAAATGTTTTTTCTGCGGAAAACACGTTGACACTGGCAAAGGTATTATGTTAGTTAAAAATGATGGATCAATCCAATGGACTTGTTCTGCAAAATGCAAAAAAAATCTTCGTGAATTAAAAAGAGATCCAAGGGTTTTCAAATGGACTGACAAATATATTAAAGGTGGAATTAAGAAGCGAAAATAAATGAGCATTGAAAAAACTTTAATATTGGTAAAACCGGATGCGTTCAAAAGAAAACTAGTAGGTAAGGTTTTACAGCGTTTTGAAGAAAAAGGCTTTGCCATACAACAATTAAAAACATATAACTTCGAAGTAGATAAAGCCCAAGAATTTTATTCTGTACACAGCACTAAACCTTTTTTTAATGAATTAGTTACGTCTATCTGTTCTGGAACCGTTGTAGCATGTATTCTTGAAGGGAACAATGCTATAAGCACAGTTAGAATTATGATCGGTCTTACACAATCTTTTGATGCTGCTCCTGGCACAATAAGAGGTGACTATGGGTTAGGAATTACTGATAATATTGTTCATGCTTCTGATTCACATGAAAGCTTCATAAAAGAGTCATCTATAATATTTTTATAAGTGCATCTACGCCAACCAGTAGTAGTAGTTTTAGGTCATGTAGACTCTGGCAAAACTTCTTTATTGGATAAAATTCGAGGAACATTTGTCCAATCACACGAAGCCGGAGGTATTACACAACATATTGGTGCTAGTTTTTTTCCAATTGAAATTATTCAAAGTTTGACTGGATCTTTATTTAAAAAAATTTCATCTCATGCTCATTCTATTCCAGGTTTGTTGGTTATTGATACTCCTGGACATGAGGTTTTTGCTAATCTAAGGATACGAGGAGGGTCTGCTGCAGATATAGCAATAGTTGTTGTTGATGTAAATAAAGGATTTGAACCTCAGACTATAGAAAGTATCAATATTTTAAAAAAAAGAAAAGTTCCATTTGTGGTTGCAATAAATAAAGTTGACCGTATAACTGGATGGAAAAATGGAAAAACTAATTTTATTACCGAAGAAATAAAAATTCAACCAAAGGAAGTTCAACTCGATCTTGATAATAAGATTTATAATGTTTTAGGCTCTCTGTCTGAATTAGGATTTATATCTGAGGCTTTTTGGCGTGTTAAAGATTTTGCAAAAGAAGTAGCTCTAGTGCCTGTAAGTGCATCCAGTGGTGTAGGTATTCCTGAACTTCTTACAGTTTTGGTTGGATTGACACAGCAATATATGACTCACAAATTGGAACGACACGAAGGCAATGCCCGTGGTATTATATTGGAGGTAAAAGAAGAAACCGGATTAGGGCCTTCTGCCAATGTAATACTTTTAGATGGAATTATTCGACAAGGCGATCTAATGGTTGTTGCAAAACGAGAATCTGCAGTTGTAATCAAAGTTAAATCGTTGCTTTTACCAAAGCCCCTTGATGAAATGCGAGACCCACGGGATAAGTTTAGAAATGTTGATATGGTAGTTTCTGCTGCAGGGTTAAAGATTACTTCGCCCGATCTAGATGGCGTTATTGCTGGAAGTCCATTATATGGACTTGCATCAAAAGATGATGAAAATGAAATCAAAAAAATTGTAGAATCCGAAGTTAAATCTGTTATTGTTAATAGTGATTCAAATGGTATTATTTTAAGATGTGATACAATCGGCTCTATAGAAGCAATCTCTGAAATGTTAAAAAAAGATAAAATTCCTATTAGATCATCTGATATTGGTCAAATAAGTAGAAGGGATGTAATGGCTGCATCGGCTGTTAAAGACAAGGATCGACATTTAGGTGTAATACTTGGTTTTAATGTAAAAATTTTAGAGGATGCAGAAAAAGAATCATTTGAGCGAGGTATAAAGATCTTTAACGAGAAAATTATTTATAATCTTGTACGAAGCTATACGGACTGGGTTTCATATCAAAAAGAACATGAGGATTCTATTTTATTCAATGAAGTTCCACCAATCTGTAAATTTGAATTTATGAAAGGCTATGTTTTTAGAAGAAGTGATCCTGCAGTATTTGGAGCAGAAATAAACATCGGTAAAATAAAACAAAAGATGTCAATAATGAATATTGATGGAAAAAGAGTTGGAATAATTCATCAAATTCAAGATAAGGGAAAGACTATTGATGAAGCTACTAAAGGTATGCAGGTTGCAGTATCTATTAATGGACCGCAAATAGGTCGCCAACTAAATGAAGGTGATGTATTTTATACTTATCTGAATAGTAGACAAGCAAAAATATTACTTGGACGATTCAATCATAAATTAAATGAAGATGAAAAAGCTGTGCTAGACTATATTGTTACATTGCGTAGAAAATCAGACCCTGCTTTTGGATATTTGTAAGTCCGTTTTTGTTGTCCTCTATCGTGATGCATATATATAGTTATTAATTCTTGTACATGAGATTGATGACTGATTTTAATTTAATTGGAAAAATCTTTTTTGCCCCAAATACTTCTGATCCTGACTTGATTGCAAAGGCAAAAACAATATTGAAAGGAAATGGGATTCGGGAGGATTTAATTGAAATTAATTATAATGTTCAGGAATTAAATGAAGGCGATTTATACATAAGTTACGATCCTCCTGACTTGGTGGTAAGAAAAGTATATGCTAAAACACCAAGTGGATTTATTAAAATGAAGAGTATCAATACTATAAAACTTGATTATTGATATCCCTTTCTTTATTTAATATGCCTTTTTACCATTAATTAAATCAAATATTCAAAATAAATAAATAATTTAAAAATAATGCCTAAAAAAAATTATATTTAGAGCCTATCCCAAAATTCGATAGAATTATAGCTTGTTGTCGTCACTGCTAAAGTGTGACCTGTATCCAGAAGGAGGATAAAAAGGATAATTATACTATACTCAAGATTCCAGATGAATTATGGGATAAGATTAGAATCATTTTGCCCAAAGAGAAACCATCTAAAACAATAGGTAGACCAGTTGTTCCATTTAGAAAAGTACTTGATGGTATTCTTATACATTCTAAGAACGGGATGTCAATGATGGAAGATGTTACCTTCTGGATATGGATCTGGTTCAACATGTCATAGGCGATTTCAAGAATGGATTAAACTTGACATTTTTAAGAAAATATGGATAAGATTGCTCAAAATTTATGATAATCTAAAGGGTATCAAATGGACGTGGCAATCACTTGATAGTATATCGATAAAGTCGCCTTTAGGTGGGGCGATGACTATAGGAAGTAATCCTACTGTAGATAGAAGAAGCAAACTAGGCACAAAAAGGCATATTTTAACAGATAAGAAAGGAATTCCACTCTCAGTTGTCATATCATCTGCAAGTACTCATGATGTAAAATTAGTAATAGATGTGGTGGATAACGCGGTAATTAAAAGACGTATTTCATTCGTCTAGAACAAAAGATAGAAGAAAAAGAAAACAACATCTATGTCTTGATAAAGCATATAATTCCAAACCCGAAGAACAAGAAATAGTAAAACGAGGATATGTATTACATTTACCATATAAGAGAAAAAGAGGAGAGAGGTCAGGAAAGAAACAGAAAAGATCTCAAATCGCAAAAAACATCCTGCAAGGAGATGGGTTGTAGAAAGAACTAATTCATGGCATAATAGGTTCAGGAAACTGTTTACTCGATATGAAAAGAAGGTAGAGAAACTATCTTGGGTTGGTACAGTTCTCCTGTTGTATGATTATTTATAGAAAGATAATTTTGGGATAGGCTCTTAATATATTCTGGTAATAATTGTTTTAGATTAATTCATTAATTAATTCATCAAAGTTTTCAGATATGTTTATTTTTTTTTCCTTTTTATCAGTATTGTCTCGTAAAATAATATTTCCATCTGATTCTAATTGATCTGAATTAAAAATGATGGTATTTTTAGCTTTTTTATTTTCTGCATCAATAATTTGCTTAGAAAGTGATCTACCTAGCAAATCATAATCTACAGGTTTATTTTCTTTTCTTAAAAACGAAGCCAATCTTTCCACATTATTTGCCATTTTTGGAGAATCAAATGCTATAAATGTCAAATCCTTTGTATTTTTTTCTGTAATAATATTATATTTTTTCATTGCTAGAATGATTCTTTCAATACCTCCTGCAGCTCCAGTGGCACCCATATCTTTTCTTCCAAATGTCTCAGTAAGTTTGTTATATCTGCCTCCACCAACTAGTGAACCAAAATTATTTTCAAGATCTATTGCTTCAAAAACAATTCCTGAATAATAATCTAAACCTCTCACAATACCTAAATTTATTCTAATATTGTTTACTTTTCTATTTAATAGTGATTGAACTACCTTTTTTACACTTTCCCATGACTTTAATTTCAATGGTTCTATGAAATTATTTATTTCTTCATAACTACCTTTCTTTTCTGCAAAGATCATTGCTTTTTCTAAAACTATCTCATTGATCTTTTTTTTATATTCCTCTATAACTCCACTTTTTCCTTTTTTAGGTACTTTGTCTATCGCTCTGAATATTTCAAAAAGTGTTTCTTCTTCTGTAATATTTAAATTATTTTTAATATATTCTTCAAGTAATTCTCTGCTATTGATATCAATTATTATCTTTTTTAAACCTAATTTATTGAGAAAAACTGATGTAAATTCAATTATTTCTGTATCAGCTTCCAAGCTATTTGGACCATAAATTTCAATATCCCATTGATGAAAAAATCGGTATCTTCCTGATTGAGGCTCGTCATATCTCCATACTCCTCCAAATGACGCAATTTTTGCCGGAATTTTTAAATCTCGTCTTGAAACAAAAAACCTTGTCAATCCTATGGTTAAATCAAATCTGAGAGCCACTTTTCTATTGCCTTTATCTATAAAACTATAAATTTCATTAATTATTCCTGGACCTGATTTTGATTCTAATGTCGATAGTAATTCTAAAGGTGATGGTTCCATTGTTTTAAAATTAAAAACCTTTAGCAGATTCATAAAAAGCATTTTTAATTAAATTAATATTTTCATACTCATCTGTTTCAATGTCTCTCATCCCCCTTGGCAAATCAAATTTCATTATTATTGAACGATTGATTTTTTTTTATAATTTAGATTTTCCGGTTAATTATAATATCTATTAATTTAAGTATGATGTACTGTGATTCTTGAGAATGTTGAATATTTAGAACATATGACTGATGCTTATATACGTTGCAAAGGAAAAACTTTAGCAGATGCCTTTGCATATTCAGCTAAAGGACTTGTTAATACTATGTATGATATAGATCATATTGAAAAAAAATTAAAAATCCCTATTTCAGCTGAAGGTTTTGATTTAGAAAATTTATTATTTGATTGGTTAGAAAAAGTATTGTTATTATTATTAATAGATAAAACCATTTTATCTGAATTTAATATTTTTATTTATTTTAATAAAGAATTAAACAAATATTATATAGATGGTTATGGAGAAGGTGATTTAGTTGATATTGAAAAGCATGAACTTAAAGTCGAAATCAAAGGCATAACCTATCATGAAATGAAAATTTTTAAAGAACCACATAAAGATGAATTTGTTATAGAATATATTGTTGATTTATAGTTTTATATCTTATTTTCTTTTAGAAATTTAAAAAGTCTTATATATCAATTGCTAATATAGGTTATCCATAAAAATGACTAATGAATCTACTCCATCACACTTTGGTACTATTATTGAATTATCTGAAAAAAACTTTGATAATGTATTATCAGACAATGCATCTGTTTTAGTTGATTTTTGGGCTACATGGTGTGGACCTTGTCAATTTATGCTTCCTATTTTTGATAAATTGTTTAAAAAATATGGTGATAAAGTAAAATTTGGACGATTAAATGTGGATGATAATCAATCAATAGCTATGCGTTTTGATGTATATGCTATACCAACATTTGTGATGTTTAAGAACGGACAAGCAGTAGATAGGGCTGTGGGTGCAGTAGGTGAAAATGGTTTAGAGGGTCTATTGCAAAAAAGTCAATAAAATTTATTTATTTAATTGTTGCGATTATAATACAATATTATATTCTAAAAGTAGGATAGTGATGGAGCATATCATTATTGTATATTGAAAAAAGCATAGTATAATGGTTATACCAGAAACAAAATGTGAAAGTATAACAAGATATAGCATATATTACCTGATATGGTAAACTATGGAATAAAGAGTCATTATTGGTAGAAACCGATGGAAAATCTTGGTGAGGTGGGAGTAGTATGATTATTTCTAATTGTGCAGATTTAATTAAAGACTTCAAGACCACGATTCTTTAGATGACATAACTTATTTCATTAATAACACTATTATAAACAACTATGCTGTTTTGTATATGGTCTTTTATATAGGATTTCCTGACGTGCTTAGTATAGCACAGACAATTGGTATTATAGGAACACTGCTGTTGATCTGGTATTACAACAGAAGACAAATACAAAATCTGTCAACTGATATCGAAACTCAAGTTCTCAGTGACTTGGATGAAAAAGTACATAGATTAAATGAATCTATGGTTGAACATCCAGAGCTATCAAAAGTTGTAACTAATCTACCATCAATTTCTTTGGATCAGCAATTTTCTTTTGATGTACTTAATGTATGGTCACATGCTTACGATATGCGAGAACGAAAAGTACTTAATGACAATGAATGGTTTGGTTGGGTGCATTGGATGAGAAGTGCCTTTAAAGAAGGCACAATAAAAGAACATTGGAAACAAATACACCGTAATGAATGGTTTGATCCTGCCTTCGAAGACTTTATGAATAAGGAAGTAATAGAGCCTATTGAAAAAGGACAAAATGAAAAAGCAACAACAGCATAGCTTTTCTATACTTTCATTGTATCCGACACTATTTTTCTTATTGACTATAGGGTGTAAGAACTGAGGAATAATCCTAATCGACTCAGAGAACGAGGTTTCCATATTGTAAGGGAATAATGGGACCTTGGAATACTGATCTCACTATTATCTGATGATATCGATCGAGGAGATACTTTTCAAGCAAATAAGAAGACGGATGATGAAAATAAAACCATGTTCCATTAAGTTAAAAAAATCGTGGTGATGATAATGATATTGGTTCAAGTTATAAAGGATCTTGATACCAATGTAAATCCTTCTTTCTTATTTTTCATTTCTCTCTTCCATCCATTAGCCTCTTTAAACTATATATCCCTACTGTCTATTGCAATTATACTATTTTCATATTCAAATTCATTATTTTTTTTATATTTTATCTTGATTTCCAAACGGTTTATTCTTCTATTTATTGTAGTGTAATTAGGGATAGAAGGTATTTTCCCTTTAGCATGACCCTGTGCAATGCCTTCTTCTATCTGTCTATATGGTAAATGAAATTACACTTTAGCATATCCAAGGAGAAGAAGGAATGTATTAGGATAATGAAATTGCTCTCTTATCCAACCTTGTATTTGTTCATCTCTTTTAATTCGGTCTCCCAGTTGTTAATGATGTCAAATCCAAGTATAATTTCGCCTCTTCTAACAAGAGATTGGTTGTAGACGGACCATTTCATATGTTTTATTGGTTGATGTTAGCTAAATGTATTTGGAATATGGAATCATGCAACAAAGCAGTTCTAGATTAAATAGTTAATTTATAAATTATATTGTTATCCTAATAAAAATGGATTAATGAATTAATAGATTCTATTTATTAATAAAAGGAATTATCATAACGCTTTAAATAAAATACTATTTATGGACTGGAAATACTTCTAAAAATATTGTCACCCGAACTGGGAGACCGTATAAACAAAGCCCGTATTGAATCTCTTACTGATGGGATTTTTGCTATAGTTATGACAATTTTGGTATTGGATATAGCCGTACCTCATCTATTTCATTCAGAGGCAACTAATTGAGGTATTGTCATAATTCAAATATATTTTCAATACATGCTATAACAGGTTAAAGCTAACCTCTGAAATGTTATTTTGACTAAAACTGTTCCAAAGATTAGCTCTTGATAGGATAAAGGAATCCATCCTTTTTAACATTCTGTATCTGATAGGTTGTGTGCCATGGCCTGTTAGACCACGAAAACGTGGTAGACCGCAGGTATAATCTCCAACAGTAATTTTAAGATGCTTTATCGTAAGGATATGTGTTTAGAATCGATTCTAACAATGGATTACATACTTTTCTTAACAGGGACTGTCAGTATAACCACAAACTAGCATTAGCCTGTGGTCTTAGTAAAAATACCTATGTAGACGAACATTTGACAGGCGATCGAAGACTATTTCTACAGATGTAAAAGAAAGGATATCGACAATGGGATATCTATTTGCTGCAGAGGACATAGCAGACCCTTCTATAACAGCAATAGACAGCACTCTACTAAAAGCAAAGGGTCATGTATGGCATAAGTCATCCAGGATAAAAGGAATAGTACCACGTTCTGGTATCGATACAGATGCAAAGTGGGGCTATAGTCATACCAAAGGATGGATTTTCGGATACAAACTACATCTTACATCATCAACAGCAACAACAACAGCAGGAAAAGAGATCATAGTACCTCTAACTGCGGATGTAACTACTGCTAATGTACCAGATAATAAAATGTACATTCCTTTAACATCTTATCATTCTCCTTTTTCAGTATTCTCTTTACCATTGGTATGTTATATGGTGGCTGACCATGGGTATGATGCCAAGAAACTGTACGAGTATAGCAAAGGATTGGGAATAGACCTTGTTTGTCCTAGTAGAAAGATACAAAGTACTTCCAAGAAGAGGCTTGAGATTGTATGCTTTTATGAATCTGAAATAGGACAATCTATCTATAGCCGTAGAAAGATATCGATCGAACCATTGATAGAACATATAAAATCAGTTTTTAGGATAGACCCATTACCGGTACGTGGATTTCATGCTGTATCTGCAATTGTACTGTTATCTGTCTTATCTATCAGATAATGGTATACTATAAATGTAAAACCGAAAAATCTAATCCAAAATCAATAAAGCATATGCTTGGAACTTGGTGACATGGTAATAGGATAAAAATAAGGGATCTGGAATTATGACCATGCCTCATTTAACTTGCAATAGATTTACATTATCTTTTTCCAATTGTTGTATGATTGTTATGTCTTGTGCCATATATGTCAGGATTGCAGTAATCCAATTATCCTTGTTTTCAGGTTCGGTTCCCAAAGTAGTGGTATTAGATTTTGATAATATGGTAACCACCATTGGTTTTGAAAGCATATGAAATGGTTTTTGTTCTTGTTCTTGTCCTAACGCTAGAGATGGTGTATAGTAATATACAGAAATAATATCGCCATAGTAACAATTAACATCATCATCATGCTTGCAGAACGAATAATTTTCTCTTTATTACATGAGTATGTTGATGACATACCCTTAACTCTAAAACATTATTTATATTT
>CAWISD010000012.1:0-85044 GCA_963838615.1 uncultured Nitrososphaeraceae archaeon | reverse complement strand
AATCATTTATTAATAACTATTTTGGGAATATTATCTACAATCCTTTTTGGATCCTATTTTTACAGTATTGTTTATGCAGAAGAAATTAAGATTGAATTGAATAACGGTAAAGCAAATATCTTTGATCCAGGATCTACAATCTATAAGGTAGTTGGTATTTCAAACAATGTAACTGGAATTTCAGGTTTACAAGTTGGAGATAGCGAGCATTCAGCAGCTTCGGTTTCTAATAAAAGTATAAATTTAAATTTTGCTTTAAAGGTACCTGATCCTACTAATTCTGCTAAAATGTCTGTTAAAAATATTAATCTTTATCTTAAAGTAAAATCAATAGAGGATACATCCAATGGTAAAAAGATATATGTTGCAGATCCTGGTTATAGCCAAGTAACTATTGTTGATCATGATATAACTAATGCAACAATAACTCAAGATGGTCAGATGGCTCTTGTGATTTTAAACCTAAAGTAGCACCTTGCTAATGAATTGAAAAAGCAAAAGTAGTAGTAAACGATCAAAACCTATTTTAATATCTTATTTTTAAAATGATACAATGCTTTAACTTGATATTAACAAAAATAATAAAACGAATATTTAATTCAATGACCATTTTTTCATCCATTGTAATAGGGATATGATAGATTCTGTTAATTCTTGTCCTTTGTTTGTCAATTTATATTCAACCCTTGGAGGTATTTCGTTATATGACTGTCTGCTTAAAATCCCATTTTTCTCTAGTTCTTTTAATCTTATTGCAAGAGTTTTACTGCTGAATCCCTTCATTGAATTTCTAAATTTCAGATATCTTACTGGATCATTAGAGCAACATAACGGTATTAGAATCTCAAGTGTACCTCTTTTGGTTATCAATTTTCTTAATTGAGCTGTTTCTTTCATTAAATTCTCAACATCATATCCCTGAAAATTACAGGTTTCATTTTCGTGGATAAGAGGCAATTCAGAAAACTCATTTCCATGGTTATCTCTTTCCTTTTTTAAAATTGTGACTATCCTTTTGTTTCTCTGACTTCACTTACTTTACCTAATTACTCTTGTCAATTTAAATAGTTTCTTTTGTAAACATTTAATATAAAATATGGAAAAAGATTTACAGATCAAGGATAAAATTAAAGAGCGATATGGCAAAATAGCCCTATTTGGAAATTCGGATTCTTGCTGTATGCCTTCTTCTTTCTTCAAAATGCTGTAATACAGAAGAAGAAGAAGAAGAAGTAGTAGTAGGCGATACCGATTCCAACATATTCTCTTCAGCAAAATCAATTGGCTACAATTCTACAGAACTAGAGTCCATTCCTCAATCCTCGATACTTGGAGTTGGATGTGGTAATCCAACTAAATTTGCACATTTAAAGGATGGTGATACAGTAGTCGATTTAGGTTCAGGAGCAGGTATAGATGTTTTCCTAGCTGCCACAATATAGTCAAGAATAGTGGAAAGGTCATTGGAATTGATATGACAGGTAAAATGATAGAAAAGGCAAAAGAAACAATGCAGAAAAATACGGCTACAAAAATGTAGAGTTCAGAGAGGGCGATATTGAAAAAAGAATACCTGTGGAGGATAATAGTGTAGATGCGGTTATAAGTGCTTTGTTGCATGATTATTAAAATCCATGATTTTACTATTTGTTTTGTCTAAATAGATATCATTTTGTTATACAATGATGCTTTCAACATCATTTCCTGTATCATATTTTTTAGTCTAACAGAATAAACATATTCACCAAACATTCGCTTTATAGAAGAAAACACTGTTTCGACAATCCATCTTTGCCCATAGCTTACGCTGTTCTTCCATTTTTGTAAATCATTTCTTTGTGCCAAAACTGACATATTTCTAAGGAAATTCCCTTTTTTCCATCGAACTTTAGCATTCTTTCTCACTTTAATGCATGGCAAAATTCCATTGTCTTCCAGATACCTAAAAATATCATTACCTTCATAAGCACCATCACCAAATAGTTTGCCTATTGTTAATTTTCTATCGGATTCTATAATATTTTCAACCAATTCTGGTAACGCCTTGGTATCATGAACATGTTCATCGGTTACTTTAATAGAAAGAATTTTCTTGGTCTTGATGTTTACTGCTATATGTATTTTTAAATATCCTTTCTTTTTCACATTCCATTTATCTTGCATCCACTGACCTCTATTGGTAACCTTGATACCGGTACTGTCTATTGCAATTGATGATATACCCATCTTCAAATTCCTTACTTTTGTTATCTTCTTTTATCTTGATATCTAACCTGTTTATTCTTCTACTTATTGTAGTGTAATCAGGAATTGAAGGTACTTTTCCATGGGCATGTCCTTGTGCAATACCTTCTGTTTGTCTAAATGGCAAATGAAAGTATACTTTGGCATATCCAAGTAAAAGAAGAAATGTATTGGGATAATGAAATGGCTCACCAACCTTGTCTTTGTTCATCTCTTTTAACTCTGTATTCCAGTTGTCAATAACATCAAAGCCTAGGAATATTTCTCCTCTTCTAACTAAAGATTGGTTGTAGGCGGACCATTTCATACGATTTGTTGGTAGATGTTAGCTAAATGTATTTGAGAAATGGTCATAATTCTAAATCCCTTATCTTTATCCTATTATCCTGTTACCAAGTTCCAAGCATATACTTTATTGATTTTGGATTAGATTTATCTTTCTTACAGTTATAGTATACCATTATCTGATAGAGTAAAACAGATAAGAGTACAATTGCAGATACTTTATGAAATCCACGTACTGGTAATGGGTCTATTCTAAAGACTGATTTGATATGTTCTATCAAGAGGTTCGATAGATATTCTTCTTCTGGCTATAGATGGTTTGCCCTAATACTGATTGATAAAAGCATACAAGCTCAAGCCTCTTCTTGGAAGTACTTTCATATCGCTCTACAGGACAAACCAGATCTATTCCCAATGTCTTTTTGCTATATTCATACAGTTTCTTAGCATCATATCCAGGGTCAGCCACTATATAATGTAAAGATGGTAAAGAGAATACAAAAGAAGATGAGGATGAAGATGTTAAAGGAACATACATCTTATTGTCTGGTACATTAGCAGTAGTTACATCTGCTGTTAGGGGTACCACAAGATCTGCCTGTTGTTTAGATGTTAGATGTAGTTTGTATCCAAAAACCCATCCTTTGGTATGACTATATCCCCACCATCTTGCATCCGTATCAATGCCAGAACGAGGTACTACTCCTTTTTTCATTGATGATTTATGCCATACATGACCCTTTGCTTTTATCAGAGTACTGTCTATTGCTGTTATAGAAGGGTCATACCATACCAATCGCTCCGCAACAAACAGATATCCCATTGTTGATATCCTTTCTTTTACATCTGTAGACATGGTCTTTAGTCTTCTATCAAATGTTCGTCTACTGCATGGTATTGTTATTAGACCACAGGCTATTGCTAGTTTACGGTTATACTGACAGTCCATAATAAGAAAAGTATGTAATGCATTATTGGAATCGATTTTAAACCAAATTCGTGCAATAAAGCATCTTAAAATTACAGTTGATGGAGAATATACATACGGTCTACCACGTTTCCTCCTTGGTATACTAGGCCATGGTATACAACCTATCAGATACAGAATGTTAAAGAGTATGGATTCCTTTAATCTATCAAGAGCTAATCTTTGGGACAGTGTTTAGTCAAAATAATATCTCAAGGGTTAGCTTTAAGCTATATCACTGCGTTGAAAATAGATTTGAATTATGACCAAGCCTTATGTATTTGGAAAAGGGGAATCGTGCAACAAAGCAGGTTATAAGCAATTGTGTAATTAATCTTACTTCCAATAAGGTTGATACATTTAGAGAAATTTATCGAATTTTAAAACCTGATGGAATTGGAAGGATGGTCATATCAGATTTAGTTACAGATAGAGAAATAGGTAATGCAAATTCAATAAATGCAGAAAACTGGTGCAGTTGTATTGATGGTGGAGCATTAACAAAAGAGAGATATATCGAAAGTATAAGAAAAGCAGGATTTACTGATGTTGAAGTATTGGATGAAAAACCATATTTGAAAATGGAAAAAGGCGATGATAGGAAGATAACCAGCCTTGCAATAAAAGCCATTAAAAAATAAAAAGTACTATATACACAAAATGAAACTATCATTTAAAAGCAAACCAAAAAGTAAAGCAAAATATTCTATACTTTTTGTATGCGTTGAGAATGCAGGACGTAGCCAAATGGCAGAGGCCTTTTTTAAAAAATATGCACCTAGCGAGTATGAAGCAACAAGTGCAGGAACACATCATACATCTCAAATTAATCCACTTTCTGTACAGGTAATGAAAGATGTTGGTATAGACATTAGCAATCAAAAACCAAAAGAGATGACCGAGGACATGATAAGAAATGCAACAAAAATAGTCAATATGGGATGTATGGATAAGGACTTTTGTCCTACATTATTTGTTCACAATGTAATCGATTGGGGAATTGAAGATCCGAAAGGAAAGCCTATAGAAAAAGTGAAAGAGATAAGAGATGAAATTGAAAGAAGAGTAAAAGAAATAGTGCAAGAGATACTGAAAGAAGGGATGATAAATGAGTAAAGTAAAATGAAGGATTAAGAGTATTAATTTTACAATTAGGATTGAAATCAAAAACAAAGTTTTAGAGATGAACGAGAAAAATTGTTAAAAGAAAGAACAGAGGAAGCCTTGTCCGAACAATAAGGAATAACCTATCGTTAAATCAAAAAAAGTTTCTTGCTGAAGTTATTGGGACTTTTATTATAGTAGTGTTGGCTACCGGCTCTGTGGTCATCGATGCTAAACTGCATGGAATATTAGGTATTTCTTTTATCGCATTTGCACCTTTTGTAGGTGTTGCAATAGGTGTATATTTATTTGGTAGAATTTCCATGGCACACTTTAATCCTGCAGTAACTCTGGGGTTTCTTATAACAAAGCACATATCAAAAAGACAATTGGTGCTTTACATAACTGCAGAGATAACAGGTGCATTGCTTGGAAGCCTGTTTGTAAAATATGTTATAGGAGTACAAGCATATTTGGGTGCCAACTCTCCAAATTATGCTTATCCACTACCATTAATTTTTGGGGTAGAGGCCATGGCTTCTGCTTTACTGATGGCTGTTATTTTAGTAGTAGTATATACAAAAGGTCTGAGAGGTTTAGGTGGAATAGCAATTGGTGGAATTGTAGGATTGGATATATTCTTTTTAGCATTCATATCAGGAGCATCAATGAATCCTGCCCGTTCATTAGCACCTGCTTTATTATCCGGGGTAATTGGAAATCTGTGGCTTTACTTTACTGCCACATTTGTTGGAACCTCTGTAATTGCACTTGCTTTTAGAAAAATATTTTTAGATATACGATCTACTACCTAGGAGAATAAAATATTATTGAAGCACCTAAAAGAACAATACTTCCACCGATGATTTCATATTTATCTGGCCTTTTTTTATCAATCAATAAACCCCATATTATTGCCATCACCACAAATATTCCACCATATGCTGCATATACTCTGCCAAAATTAGAAGGCTGAAAAGTTGGGATAATCCCATATAAAAATAGAATAAAGCCACCTATCAATCCAAATGTTATTTTTCTTTTTTCCCTTAACCATTGCCATACCAGATAACCTCCACCTATTTCTGCAATTGCAGCAACAACAAATAATAAGAACGTTGAAAAAACAAATGTAAAATTATTCATTTAGTAGTAGTAGTAGTAGTGGAAGTAATTCCAAATTTGCTTTCATTCTTTCGTGGATAATAAAATATTAGGATAACTCCTAGACTTGCTATTATCGTTCCTATTATATCATATATATCTGGAATTACATTTTCAAAAACAAAACCCCATAATAGTGCCATGACGATGAATATTCCACCATATGCTGCATATACTCTGCCAAAATTAGAAGGCTGAAAAGTTGGGATAATCCCATATAAAAAGAGTACAAGTCCACCTAATGCACCAGCAATCCAACTATAATCTTCTCTTAACCACAACCATACCAGATAACCTCCACCTATTTCGCATAAACCTGCAATAAAGAAAAAGAATAAAGAATACAAGATTACCTTTAAATTCATTATTATCTGCTTTCCCTCGTAGTAGTTTTAATCATACTATTTGAAAATTATTTTATTTTATTAGTAGGTTAATTTGTAATCGTAACATTTGAAACTTATTTTGAATATTCAAAAAAAATCTTTGAGTTAAATAAAAGTACCATCAAGTATGGAAAGGTAAGTTTTTTACAATTTTTAATACGAATTAAATTTTTTGAATATATAATAATACTTTTATTTTACATTAGCGAATTAACATATCATTGAATGATAATGTATCAATTCAAGTTCAAAGATTATCATTAAAAGCTAAATTATTTAGAGGTTTAGCAGATACTACTAGACTTTCTATTATAGAATCATTAAGAGAAGGAGAAAAAACTACATCTGAAATAGTAAAAGAAACAAAACATAATCAATCAAATGTATCTAATCATTTGGCTTGTCTACTGGATTGTGGTCTTGTTAAAAATAGAAGAGAAGGAAAGAACATATTTTATAATTTAAATAATACAAAAGTAGCCAAACTGCTTGAAGAAAGCGATGCAGTTCTTTCTGAAATTGTAAGAGGATTGTATCATTGTGTAAATTATACTGAAAAGCCGCCGAAGAAGGAGGAAAAGCAAAATCCAAAATGATAAAAAAATTTAATTTTTCAGATAATAAATCAATAGAAAATGAAAAAGAGGATGATAATACAAAAAAAATATCAAATGAAATTGAAGATAGTGGTGGTTGTGGATGTTGTTGTGATGATGTGATATATCCAATCATTATCACCCTCCTCCTCTTCACCCTCTTCCATAAATTCTACATCAGGAAAATCAAACATAGAAGAAGAGGAGCAGGAAAGAGAAGAAAAGAAGAGGAAAGAGAAGAATAAAGACGCAAAGATTCTCATAATAATAGGAGTTGTATTAACCATTCCATTAGTTGTAGTAGAATTATTACAATTTTATTATATTTTAAAAGATGGTATTATTATTGATTATTTTCTACTATCTTTAGCTACTCCCATTCAAATCTTATTAGGAAGACCATTTTACAAACGATTTTACAATTCATTGAGGAAAAAAAGAAGCTTTACTGTAGATACTCTAGTTGTATTAAGTACCTCTGTTGCATATGTTTACAGCATAATTGCCATATTTACAAATCAAGACGCAAGATTTTTTGAAGCATCTGCTTCTGTATTGACAATATTTACAATTGGTGAGTATGTAGAAAGCAGAGTTTTAGGAACCACCTTTGAATCAATTAAAAGACTTGTTGCTTTGCAACCTAAAACTGCCATAATAGTTACAAGTGGTGGAAATCAAAAGACAGTTAATATTGATGCTTTAGCAATTGGTAATGTTTTCATTGTAAAACCTGGCGACAATATTGCAACTGATGGAGTTGTTGTACATGGAGAGTCCTCGATAGACGAATCAATGATTACAGGCGAATCCATTCCGGTAGATAAAAAAATTGGAGATAAAGTTATTGGAGGAACTACAAATAAAAATGGATATTTACATATTCAAGCAACCAGCGTTGGAAGTCAAACCGTATTATCAAATATAGTTGAGATGATACAAAAAGCAAAATCAAGCAAACCATCTATCCAACGAATTGCTGATAAATGTGCAAAATACTTTATACCCATTGTATTTGCAATAGCTCTTGCTTCTTCTATTTATTGGCTAGTAATTGTACAAGTGCCTATTCAATTTGGAATAACTGTTTTTGCAACTGTTCTTGTAGTCTCCTGCCCTTGTGCTTTAGGAATTGCAACACCAATGGTAATATCACTTGGATTTGGTAAGGCTGCAAAACAAGGTGTATTGATAAAGGGTGGAAAATATCTTGAAAAATTAGCAAAAGTTGACACAATAGTTTTTGACAAGACAGGAACATTAACTGTTGGAAAACCCGAAGTTACAGACATAATTCCAAATGATGGATATGATGAGCACTATATATTACAACTAGCATCATCTTTAGAAATTAAATCTGAACATCCTATAGCGCAAGCAATAGTTAAAAAGGCATATGAAAAAAATATATCCGCACTTGAAGTCAGTGAATTTGATTCAATAACAGGACATGGAATTGTTGCAAAATATCAGCAAAAGAGGATATTTGTAGGAAATCCAAGAACAAGAACAACAACTGATAGTATCAATATCTCAAAAAATAATGAGTATTCTCAACCTACTGCTACTACTACCATAATTTCAAATCAGTCTTGAATCAAAAATATTTGAATTAGAATCAGATGGTAAAACTGTAGTTGCTATTTTCATAGAAGATAAAATAATAGGATTAGTAGCAGTTGCAGATATCATAAGAGAAAATGCATCTGATATCGTTAAACAACTTCATTTGATGGGAAAAGAAATAATTCTGTTAAGTGGCGATAATAAAAGAGCTGCTGATGCCATTGCTAAAAAATTAGGTATAGAAAATGTTTTTTCCCAAGTGTTACCTCAAGGAAAAGTAGACAAAATAAAAGGTTTACAAAATGAAAAGAGGAGGAGGAGGGTTGTAGCAATGGTTGGAGATGGGATTAATGATGCACCTGCATTAACTCAAGCTGATATTGGAATTGCAATGAGTTCAGGGACTGATGTTGCAATGGATGCAGGACACGTAATTCTTATGAAAAATGATTTATCGAATATTGTTTTTGCTTTTAAACTAGCCCAATATTCAATGAAAAAAATCAAACAGAATCTAACAATATCCTTTGCCTATAATTCTATAGCCATTTCAATAGCCGCAGGATTACTCTATGGTTTTACAAATTCCCTTATTCTAACACCTGCATTAGCTGCAGTGGGATGGATTATCAGCGACTCGCTAGTATTTGGAAATTCACTGCTTGTAAATAAATTCAAGTTCAATCATCATAAAGTCCCGATTGGAGATAAAATATAATGACAGATATACATCAGCACAAAAATCAACAACAACAAACACCTTCAAAGCAAGCCAACAGGCTAAAGATTGTATTTTTGCTTAGCTCTTGCTATCTTGCTTCAGCTATAATCATTGTATTAATAACTGGTAGCTTATCTCTACTATCAGAAGCAGGTCATATGCTTGCTGATGTAGGTGGGCTTGCTTTGGCACTATTTGCTATTAACTATACTCGCAAGTCACCAACTCCTGAAAGAACATATGGTTTCTTTAGAATGGAGATACTTGCCTCGCTTACAAACAGTGTAGTGCTAATACTTCTTTCTGTATATATTCTATATGAAGGCTTTATGCGTATTTTTGCACCACCCCATATTCAAGGCTTTCCCATAATGGTGGCGGCAGTCGTTGGATTAATAGTTAATTTTATTGGAATGAGTATGCTTAGTGGAAGGAGGAGGCGGCAGCAGCAGCAGGAGGACATTCGCATGGACTCCATGATCACACAAACAATGGAGAAAAAGTGGAAGAGGAAGAGCACCATCATAACCACCACACAGAAAGAAGAAGAAGAACAAAGTCTAAATGTTAAAGCTGTATATTTAGAAACTTTAAGTGATACAATAGGAGCTGCAGGTGTTCTTGCTGCGGGTATAATAATACTAACTACTAACTTCTATCTGGCAGACCCCATAATCAGTATTGGTTTAGCATTGTTCATGCTTCCGAGAACCTGGTCTATCATTAAGAAGGCTATTCATATATTGATGCAAGGCTCTCCATATAATATATCTCATGAAGAAGTAAAAGAAGCAATACTAAAAATAAGAGGCGTAACGGGGATATTTGACCTTCATATATGGACTATAACATCAGGTATGCATACATTATCAGCTCATGTGGTAATAATTGACCCTAGCAGGTCACATGAAATTTTGCAGGAAATAAACTCTATTCTTGAAAAAAAATTCAAAATTACACATGCAACAATTCAACTAGAGCGATACCATTCAGAAATAGGTTTTTAAAATCCTTTTGTAGTCTTATAGAGAAGATGTAAATGGCTATGTTAACAGTTGTTTAATTATAGTCTAATTGTTATTGTAAAGCAGTTATAATTATTTAATATTCTGCGATACTTGTAATTATGATTTCTTATATCATAACATAAAAAAAAGTAAAACAATTATGTATATTTTACAGTAATATACACCATGATGATTACAAAAACTGTTAACCTTTGGCCTTTTTTCTATCTTTCTCCTTCATTCATCTTTAAAAATATTTAAAGAATTTATCATTGCTACTGCATTAAATTTAAATAGTTTTTGAAAATTGTTATAAAGTATATTTATAAAATTCAGATATTGTTTTCCTTTTTTATTGTAAAATATAATAACCATTTGTATTTTTTAATCTTTTAGAATAATGAATATATGATTTTATAGTTTATAAAATTGAATATAATGGATGAAAAATATAAAAATACTTACTGCATTGATATTCTCTATACTACTATATTTTTTTATGTTAATAATGAAAACAAATTACTAGAGTTCATTTTGCACAGGCTAGTGTAGAAAAAACCGTAACAATACCTAAAGGCTCAGCAAATCCTGAAGTAGATATAACAAAATTTACACAAAAACAATGGTATAACCCTAGTCCAATTACAATTAATATAAATGACACTGTAAAATGGATTAATAATGATACTGAATCTCATACCGTTACAAGTGGTTTAGGTGGAGGTTTGGCCAGTGCAGCATCAACAAATTCAAAAGGAAAACCTGATGGTTTGTTCGATAGTGGATTGTTTAAGCCTGGTAGTTCTTGGTCTTTTAAATTCAACAAGCCTGGTATCTACAATTACTTTTGTACCATTCATCCTTGGATGGAAGGAATTGTTAATGTTAAAGGCGAAATTACAAAAATACCACCATCTTATGCTGTTAATCAAAATGGAAATAAAATTAACAAGTTTCCATTATATAATTTAACTACTGATAAAAAATATGAGATAGGTATTTCGTGGAGTCCTCTGTCAATAAAAACAAATGAACCAATTAACTTTATAATCGATGCTTTTAAAATGCCTCAAAATGAACCATTGCATTTATGGCCATATAATTTTGTTTTAATTCAAAATGGAAAAGAAATTTACAAAACAAATGGCATTACTCAATTAGGCTCCAGTGTTGAAAAATATGCATTTAATTCGCCTGGTAAAGCAATAATTAAAATAGAAAGCAGTCAAGACCCACGGTCTTCTATAGAATATGGTACATTAGTTTATAAAAATCCTAACTCTGCATCTTCTAATAGTGCTAGCAATATGCAAAATACAAAGTCTTCATCTTTTGGATTTATAAATTCGTTAACTTTGGTTTACTCTATATACGCTGTTATAATAGGAATACCAATAGCTTTGGTTGTTTTTATTGTACTCATTAAGAAACGAATAATCTAAAAAAAATAAACGATACGATAAATTAACGATGGTCTAATCAGATGCAAATGCAAACGTACTATATTACTTCCACTTGCTATTAGATATAGTGTATATTTTTTAATAATGTACCATTTTTATTGCTATTGATGTCAATTATCTCTAACATTGCACTAATAACCAGATTCGAGTCAAATCCTTTTGGATATTCTAATGAATATAATTATTCGACATTTAATAAACAGAAAGATATACTAGAGATACCAAATCCGAATTAATTTCCCATATAATATCTATACTGCATTTCGAATTTAATAAATAATGAAATCAAATAGATCCGATCATAAATTTCCATTTTACATATTATTCTGTTATCCATAAATCCTATTAAATTGCTTTTATGATAATTCATATCAAATCACCATAACAAATCCATTTGACCATTAACTGTTGTATTATCCTTATAGTTAATAGTAATAGATAACGATATAAAAAAATATTTCAAATTAATAGATTAACAGCTCATATTGTCTATATTACTAGGCATTATTATTCAATAGTTGAAAAATTATGTTTGACTATTTTCTTATTTTGTGTAACTATATTGTTGTGTAATTTAGAATTTCCTTGAAAACTTATATCTGTCTTTGATCTGGATTGTTAAGTATAATTTTGTTGTTCTTTATTGAATTTCCTGTTCCAACATCATCACTAAGAGTGATACCTTCCTTAGAATTAGTAATAGTATTCTTTGAAATTATGTTATTGGAAGCTTTGACGTTTAGGAAAATTGCAGTTGCAGAATCAGATATAGTATTTTTAATTATCTGATTATTGTAAGAGTCTGATACGAAAATACCTGTTTTATTCTCATTGTATATTTTATTATCTTGTACAATTGAATTTGTCATATTTCTGCTAAGCATTATACCATGATTATTATCATGAACCTTGTTTTTTTCAATTGTTATGTTATAACAATTTACAGAGCAAATTAGTCCAAAGCCACCGTTATTGTATATGAAATTGTTTCGGATGGACATATCATGTGTTCCAGTATGTGGATCCAAACCATAAATATCATTATCATATATCCGGTTATTTTCAATAGCCATGTCACCAACACCTTTGGAATAAAACCCAAAGTAAAGGTTGTGTATTTTATTGTTTTTTAATAAGCTATTATCACCACCATAGTAACTAAGACCTGATGCTCCAGCAATAGTTCCTCCCTCGTATCCTAAATATGCAATTTCAGAATTTGTGATATCAGTAGTACCGGTTGCACTTCCTTCTACTTTTATAGTAGGTCTTACAGCACCTTCATCTGTTACTAATTTATTTTGTACGGTTTGACGCGTTCCATTAGTTTTTCCATAATCATTAGTTTTTGGATCCCAAGAAGTTATTTTAGCTGAATCGACTTTTAGAGATCCGAGAACATCTATTTGGTTTGTATTTATTCCATCAACAGGAGTAAGTATTTTTAGCCAATTTGTATCTGTAGAATTAATATAAAATACAGAACCTTTTTGAATAGTTAATCCTGCATTCAGAAGCCATATATTATCATTTGAAGATTCTTTGAGTAGAATATTATTATTGCCCTGTAATTGATTATATACATCAGAAAGATTAGCAGAAGCACAAGATATGATAACAGTTCTTTGAGACGAATCATAATTAATACATCCTGATACCGGCAAGGATGCATATACAAAATTTATGGTAAAAGTAGTTATAAACAAAAGCAAAATCAAAATACCAGTAAATAAAAATAAAGAGACCAATGTATATATAAATAATCAACAAATGCGTAATTTAATCTATCATTTATAATAAATGGCGATATAATACAATTTTTTTACATTCCATAAGAAACTATGCTAACAAAAAGAAGATTATAATTTGATTATATTAAAAAAAGAGAATAATATATACCCCATCTTCAAAATTCAATGAGGCTGGAATCTTATTTATTAGAAATACCAAAATTCCCTTGGTATAAATCATATAATAAACAATCAGAATATCCTTATATGAATTAACAACTTTTAGTAATAATTAGTAGATCTCTTGCATAATTAGAAACATTTCATTCGGTTCACTATTGTTGTACCTCCTTCCTTTTAGTGATGCTGTTTCATTATTCGATAGTTGACTAGACCTGCAACTATATCTGACACTTTATCATGCTTTTTCAATTTATTTCTAAATACATCTACAAGTATCCGGTACTTTTTCAATCGACAAATGATGGTATGCTCTCTATCACTATTCTCTTCTTAGATGAAATTATGTTATACTCTTTTTCTTCTTGCAATAGATCCAGATTTCTCTTCTTTTTACATGGTAGTACGATGATAGTTGTTCTGCAGGATAATCCTTTTCTACACCAAGATATCCTAGATCAACTACTGTAACAACCTCTTTGGGAGCGACAGGATGATTCTTTTATATTTTTATATATCATAGTCGTGCCTTTTTCCTTTCTTATGAGCGACCTCATGAAGGATATAGCCACGATTGTTAACCATGATTTGGTTCTTTACTATAGTATATCTTTTTCTTCTTGCCTAAGAATAGTACATCTTTCTTTTATTATTATCAACAGGTCTTGGAATTTGCTGCTGTTCTGTGCAATCTATAAAAGCAAGAAAACCTGGAAAATATTGCTCTACTTCCTCTGTGGTGTTTGTAGCCTTTTTGTTTTGTTGTATAATTTCTGAGGGATAGGTACACATCCCTTATCAAATTCTCAATCTTTTGTATATCTCTGCATATGTTACTCTGATCCAGGTCAAAGAGAAAGCCGGCTAATGTGTAAGTTATGTAAAGACGATAATATACTAAAAGCATAAGAAACCATTTTCTAGGTCAAGTTTGAATGGTCTTCCAACAGCACCTATATCTCTTTTTCGAGCCTTTTCTTTTGGACTAACGTTTTAACTCATGTCTTTCATATCTTTTTACTATCTCTTTATTGTAAATATTATCAAATTCTTGTACTGTAAGGCCGGTAAATGATTTGAAAAGCAATGGCTTTTTGGATAACCCATCGTATGAAAACAAAGAGAGAACAAGCTTATGGTGATCTGTTGGTTATAAAGCTGTTTGCAAGTAATTATGCAAGAGATCTAGTGATATAATAATAAAATTTCCTATACATATGCTGCTAGAATTACTTTGAAATCAGATTCTTCTAGAAATTATATACAAAATATATCCTTAAGGATTCAAGTGCCTAAGTTTCAATGATACGACCAAAAATAATACCATATGATCTAACAAGATAAAATATTCACAAAAAAGGAGGCGATAGATAAAAGAATAAGGAAATGATTAATTTGATATATATAACCACGACTTTCAAATTTACATAAAAGATTAATCCATTTTTTTAAATTGGAATAAAATAATTCATACTCCATTTAAGTAAAATATTGGGTGACAATATGCTGATGATCGTATGATATGCTATAATATCAAAAATGTAAAAATCAATAAAAATTACGGGGGGTTAAATGATTGGCTTGCATTATAAGATACATTTGTTGTAACTATATTAGATAGTGGTGTCATTTTATTTAGGTCGGTTAGAACAATATCAGCTTTTACGTCATGTATAGTTTTATCTGCAAATGATGTTGCAAATTGAATTGTGCCCGATTGGTTTATAATAAAACCATTTGGAAATGAAGATGTTTTCACTAAGGATCCATCTAATAAAGATACGCGCATTATTCCATTAATTTTAGTATTTACTAATGAAACATCATTTGTTTGATAATGGACGATAACTTTTAATTGATTGTGCGTAGCGTTTGTTAATGGCAAAAATTGTGCAGAGCTGGATATTATAGTAATTTTGTTTGCTATAGATTGTTGTGCATATGCTCTATTACTAGCACTAGCACTGTGAATACTATCCAACATACTATCATCATCATTAAAAAAAATACCTGAATTAATCATAGATATGGTTGCTATTGTAGAAATAGGAACCATCAACAACGTCAAAAAGATTCTATAATTTTTTGTTGTTGATAATACATTTATTGGCATCAAATAGAACCTTATTCCAATAATATAAAAACAATATGTTAATTATTTTATGAGAATATAGTTAAAGTATGTTTTCTGTTTTTATTTAAGCAAAATAAAGTGGACCCATCTAACATTTAATAAAATCAGGTAATAGTTTAACTCATTATTTTGATATGCAAATGTGAAATATAAAATATGTTTAAGTAGTGGTGCATGTTTGTAATATGCTATTTTTCTATAACATTGATAATATTATATGTAGAAGTTGATTTGTCCGCGTGACCATCACAATAGAACTTTGCAGTCAACTCATTAGTATTTCCTTTTGTGATAAGGTAATATATAAGATCTCTTGCATAATTAGACACCTATCAAAATTTTATAGATTATCAATGATATTTTGTAATATTTACATTTTAATTTGCTGATTATGATTAAGATGTGTCAACTTTTTAGAAATTTTTCTAATGGTGCTAATTATGCAAGAGATCTATACTAGTATATGTAAAACTCCTTTTTGGAATATCATCTTTTCCACCTTTACCTTATGCAGTTGATAATTGAGAAGGATATTTGTTATTTTGATCTGCATAAGGATGACAGTTAGTTGTTGATGTATCTGTTAAAGTTCTAAAAATAGTTAATTCTCGTAATTGAACACTTGCACCATTTTTTTTAGTGAGGTGATTTTTACTCCTTATTTAATGGGTTGTTTACTGTTGCTGTCTTCAGAGTTGATATTTTGATAATTTATTGAGAATACACTAATAGAAATAATTAGAATGTGTTATAACAATTATATTTGTTAATATGACAATTAATAAATATTATTTAGTTTAATTTTAATCTAATCCAAATACTAAAAATTCATGTATATAAATTAGTTGTCATATAATTAATGTTCTCTATTCTCTAATATCGATTAAAAAGTATTGGATATTTACAATTTGGATTATTTTTCTTAAATGTTTTATATGTGTATCAAATAAAAGACCGCTCTAAGATTTTAGTCCTCCACAGTTGGAGAGATTGATTCATTTTAATAATATAAGTAAGATGAGAAATATGTTAGATTAATTTCCTTTATGATATTCTGATTCTACACAATAACCATGATATCCTTTAAAGCAATGATGGTGTCCTTCTTTTATGGTATAATGCCTACATCGCCTTTGCATCCTGAAGGATTGAAATATTTAGCTGAAATGTATCGTTTTCTGATTGAAAAATAGGATGTAGCTGCTATAATACCAAATGCCGTTATTACGATGGTAAAGATTGCTATTAGTTGTTTTATTATCCATTTATATCAATGTATATAAAAATTGTTAAATGAAAAATAATTGTATATCCTAATTATAACTTAGTTAAACCATATGAAATAAATATATAAAATCTTATTATCACCATTATTAATTCTATATCAATATTTTATAAAATGCAATTATGGATGTTCGAGCAAATTGTGGGGTTAATGTAAATCCATATGTCTACGCCTCTAACTTGACAATAATTATTCTTTATGAAAAAGTACAAACTAGAAATTAAAACTATGTTTCAGAACCTTTTAATCAAATAAAATTTTACTATAAATATGTACAGTAAAATCTTATTCGTTCCAGTTTATGCTTTCTTTTTGTTATTATCATCATCTGTAATTCTTTCAGAAGAATTATTTGGCGATAGTAAAGTACAAGCACAAAAACAACAACAACAACAAGTAATAACTTCAAATGAAAAAAGCAACTGTATTAAATATAATTCTTCTACAAAACAAATTTTCATTTCATGTTCATCCTCCACAGTAGGCCCAGTAACTTTAACTGATATATCTAATCAGATAAACAACTATGGTATTTTAGAGAAGCAACCACAAGGAGTATGGCTTTTGAATGCAAATTTGGTGGTAAATAAGGGTTCTACTTTAAATATCGATCCCAAAGATACTACATGGTTAAAAATATTAACAGATGAAAAAACACCAGCCTATGGAATCTATGTTCATGGCGGTCTAAAGATTGATAATGTCAAGATAACTTCGTGGAACCCTCAAACAAATACTTATGCAATGAGTAATGGATCTAGAGAAAATTCTGGACCAAGTACTGCTATATGCGGCAGCGATTGCAGTAATGCCTTAAAAAGTAAACTTACCCATATTGGTATCCCAAGACCATTTATTTCTGTTGAAGAAAATACAACAGGCACTACCAATATTACCAACTCCGAAATAGCATATTTAGGATATGAGGGAGGATATGGAATAAAATCATCTGGATTGCATTATACTGGTGGGGATGGTAGCATCATAAGAAATAATGATATACATCATCTATATTTTGGATTTTATTCAGCTTCTGGGTAGGACATATAATTATCGAAAATAATAAAATTCATGATAGTGGTCATTATGGCATTGACCCACATACTGGTACTCATGATATGATAATTCGAAATAATATTGTATATAATAATAATGGTACAGCTATAATTTGTTCTGTAAATTGCCATAATATAACATATGATAATAATACTGTTTATCATAATAATGGCGCAGGAATTGTTTTAAGTAGAAACACCACTCAATCAGTTGCTAAAAATAACTTTATACACGATCAAATAAAACCCATACTTTTAGATCAATCAAATAACAATGTAGTATACAATAATAGAATTTTAAATACCAATACCAGTGGAATTTCATTGATAGATGAATCTTCTGAAAACAAGATATACAATAATTTAATTCAAAATGCTACTAATGGTATAAGTTTAAAAAATGATAAGGGTGAAAATACGATACATGGTAACTCCATATACTCTAATAAAATAATTAGTTCTGAACGAAAGGCAATTGATGCAAATTCCAATATAACAAGCACTAATATGATTAACCTACAATAATCAAATAATAAAATAATTGAATAACAAGAGTATCATCATAAATAATCTTTTTTGTCCAAAAATGTTAATTTACTACAAATATAATAAATCTCTTGCATAATTAAAAACAATCTATATCTTGCGATATGATATTGTATCTGGTTTCTATAAACACGGCTGGCTCATTATTCTATAGTTTACCAGGCCTGCTACTATATCGGATATTCTTATCATACTTTCTTAATTTATTTCTGAATATGTCACTCATGATCCTGTATTTTTTTAATTTGCTGATTGTATGTTCCACTATTATCCTCTTCTTGGAATGAATTCTGTTATACTCTTTTTCTTCCGGGGATAACTCTTCTTGGTTTCTCTCCTTTTTTTTCGGCAGTGCGATGATAGTTGTTCTGGGAAATCTTTTCTACACCAAGATATCCCAGAATGTATCACATTAACAACCTGCCTTCCCATTATCCCATGCAGAGAAAAACTTGGGTATAATTTCAATTACAATCTGCATACCTTTTCTTGTATTTTCCATTATCATATTGGCAAGAGGATGATTAAGAGTACCTAAATATTTTATATTTATCTTTTCAACAATTGGTATGTTCCAATCTATATCCTCAGATATTTTTGCCATCGCTCTTCCCTTCACTCCTTTATAGGGAAAGTTCTCATCGTCTATAGAAAAGTAAATTTTATCAGGATTTCTATATAGGTTGCGAGCCTTCTTTGATGTTTTTTGAGTAGATGTATAAATCTTGCCAGATTCTTTGTCATATAGAAACCAAATAGGTTGAATGATGGGATATCCTTCTTCATCTATTGTAGCCACTGCATGTTGAGTTTGCTTTCAAGAAAATTATTAACATCTGTCTCTGTGACTGGATTTGACATGCTTGGAATAGCTTGTATGATTTTCAATGTACACAAATGTCCTCTTTTTGATATAAATTTTTTAAATACAATTATTGTATTTGTCATGTTTTATTTTTATTCTATCACTCTCTTTTTCTAGTTGTTATTTTTTTGCAGTTGTCTGAACCATCCAACAGTCAAAATCTATTGCCATAGTTATTGTCTTGTCCGACAGGCATTAACAAATTGATTGATGGATAGAAGTTGGAAGGAAATTAATCCAATAACATATGCATAATCTCTAATGGCAATAGTAATACTATAAGAAATTCCTTAATCCTAAAGTTCACATAATCTTGATATGAATCATTAATTGTCACTTTTGCCAGAACAAAACAGTATGAATAAATTTCCAATAGACATGTTTTGCTTTATATAGATGAACCGTCATAGTTACCTATCCTTGATTTAAGTCCAACAATTACTTGTTCTAGATGCTTAATCTGCATTTGTTGTCTTCGTATGTTCATTATATAACTCCACTCTTTTTTCAAGGAATTTAAGGTCTTGTTGACCTTTCACTAAATTGGTGATATCTTGCTGGAATAGTTCTTTCTTTATTCGTCTGTAGAGATGGATGAACGTGGAAAGTCTTTCCAGGTCATGTATGTTTTACAAGCCATCCATTCTTACGTGATAATCGCATGAAAGTTTAGCCATCTGTTTTAGCATATGGAGAGAGTGTTTTTATTTTAAACATTTGAAAGGCTTAGCATTGGAGAGATTTTTCTTTGCTTCTGCTTCTTGTTTTTGTTTCTCTCTTTCAATAAAATCATCATCACCTGTTTCTTTGTGGATAATATTTCCAATGTCCTTGAGTGAAATGTGAACCTCTTTAGATATATCTCGCGTTGTTTTTCCTTGTTCAGCTAGTTTTAAAACAAGTTTCTCTTTTTCATTTCTGGTTAGGAGAGTACCTATTGAACTTGATTGGAAACAATCTATCTTTTTTTATATTGTTATTTACAAGATCTTTAAATACGCCACATCCAAATGCACCTAAAGAATCTCCTCCTTGAAGTATTAGGACATTCTCAATTGCATCGTTGTGCATAACGAAACCTTTTTTTGGCTTGCAGACCGGAGAGAAGATGTTGTTATTATCATCGTCTTATTCCACATGGTGTTGAAGAACAATCTGGTCATAGAATCTAACTAACTTGATATTGATAAACTCTAGCATACCCTATCTTGAAAGATCCATTCAAAATCCACTCTTTTTCACTCTACCAAATGGTGCTCTTGGATCTGAAATTACAACATTGTTCACAGTTACTATTCCAGATCGTACCATTCTTGACAATTTATCTGCCTTATCAAGATCTTCGGTCCATATATTTGCCCGAGACCATACAAAGAGTCGTTTGCACGTCTCAGAGCTTCCATTTAGTTATCGGCAACAATTATCGGATCGGCAGGATCAAACACTACCTCCTTTGCTACTCGCATATTTGGAGAAACGTTTTTCATAACTGTAGGTTTATAAAAATATCCTTTGCTTTTTACTTGTTCTCCCCCAGTCAATATTTCGGCACCCTCTTTGACAGAGTCGATGACCTGAGAATCAATAGTTTTCAAACCATCCTCGTTTACAAGAGGTTCCAAGTCTATATCATCAGATAGTGGACCACCTACCTTAAGAGCTGTGTAAACATCAAGGTGCATTCTCTTGTAAAATATTTGTGATCGTTCTGCCATGATTTTATTATGGATATTCGTCCACTTGTTGATTGCTTGTAATAGTTAAGAGTAGCAAGCCAAGTTCATTATGGGATATAAACAAACACAATTACTTTACAAGAACACATAACATATTTTTTACAGAAACTGTTAAGTTTTTCAGTTTTTTGAAGTTCTATTTTAAATGTCTTAAACTTTGTATAAAGATTATATTCAAGATTTTGGTTTCTAATGCCATAAAATTGTTTATTCATGCATACACCTTAAAACTTATGTAGAGGCACAGGAATAGGAAATTAGTTAATCATCCTTTGGTAAATAATGCTACTACACCACTATCAAAGACTAATTTAACCATACTAATTTCGATAGCAGCTGTCTCGATATTACTCTCTGTTTTTTCATATCAATATTACAATTTTACTTCAACTAAAATCTCTGATATTGCTTCCGATGAGGTAAAAACAAATGCTCATATTCAAGTTCATGACCTCTCACAAATATTATCAAATAAGTTTGAAAGCATAAGTAATCTTTTACAAACGCTTGCAGAATCACCAGCTATACATAATAATGAGTATAAAAGGGCAGATACTGTTATCAACACAAGGCAACAATATTCAAACCAGCTTACGGATTTTTATATGTGGCTTGATAAAAATGGAAAAATGATATGGTTGAGCAATATTAACCAAAGTGCATACCAAAAGTATAAAGGCATAGATTTAAGCTACAGACCATATTTTTCTATTCCTAGAGATAACCAATCAGCTTACTATAGCACCTTATTAGAATCAAATGACAAAATACCCAGATTGTATATTTCTTATCCAGTAATTAACACGACAGCAAAAGGATTACCAAAGGTGTTTACAGGTGTTGTAGTTACATCAATGAGAGCTACTACTTTAGGACATGTATTACAACAGCAATTAATTCCTCAATTTAATAGTAGTGTAGGATTGCTAGATAGAAAAGGTATGGTACTATATTCGAGCACCCCATCATTCATTGGTAAAAATGTTTTTGGAAAAGAGATACAATCTACGCTTTCATCTATACTTCCGATAGAAGCTAAGGATTCATTAAATAAATTAATAAAGAGTTCATTAAATGGCGGTAGTGGATCAGGTGACATTTCTGTACAAGGAAAATCAAGCACTATTTCTTACGAACCTGTCAACATTAATGGCAAGTACTTTTTGACATTGTATATTATTGCTCCACATAACCTTGCAAGCAATGTTGAGGGGTTAATTAATCAACAAAAGAACTTTAGTACAATTATTATAATTGTAATTGCAGCCGTAGCAGTTGGTATTGCATTGTTGGTATTTTTGTGGAATAAGCGATTGAAAACCACGGTTGATAAAAGGACTGCAGAACTAAAGACAGCAAATGAACAATTAAAAGTGCATGATAAAATGCAAAAAGAATTTATTAACATTGCCAGCCACGAAATAAAGACTCCAACTCAAGCTCTTCTTAGTTATTCTGAGCTATTACAAAGACATCCTGAAAAAAGAGAGCAAATATGTGACGGAATATTTAGAAACGCTAGCCGATTGCATAGACTTACCAACGATATATTAGATGTTACAAAAATTGAAAGTCAAACATTAAACCTTAATAAAGAACAATTCAATCTAAATAATCTAATATACACCATTGTAGAGGATTTCGAAAACGATATCCAAAAGAAAGGAAACGATATTAAATTGTCATATAAACCCCAATGCGACATTGTATTAGAAGCAGATAAAGGAAGAATAGCCCAAGTTATTTCCAATATATTAAGTAATGCGATAAAATTTAGCAAAAAAACTGGTGCAAAGATATCTATTGAAACTAAAGTACAACAAAATCAAAACATCAAAGAAAGTGATAAGAAAGTCCTTATTAGTATCAAAGATGATGGAGCAGGGATAGATCCTGATATTATGCCAAGATTATTTACAAAATTTGCTACAAAATCAGAAGCAGGTATTGGTTTAGGACTCTTTATATCAAAAAGTATTATTGAAGCTCATGGCGGAAAAATATGGGCTGAAAACAATTCTGATAGAGCAGGAGCTACTTTTTACTTCACCATATCCATATTATCATCAACAACAAAATCACAATCGCCCTTCAACCATAATGTAGTATAGAGAGGAGATGTCAATCTTGATAACAATAGCATACAAC
This sequence comes from uncultured Nitrososphaeraceae archaeon, assembly GCA_963838615.1. Lineage (GTDB taxonomy): Archaea > Thermoproteota > Nitrososphaeria > Nitrososphaerales > Nitrososphaeraceae > Nitrosocosmicus. Next base: position 61,862 of record CAWISD010000012.1, on the reverse strand, counting down.
ACCAACTAAAAGAGCATATATCCTGCTATCGATAACCTTTTGAAATTTGCAATATAATTAGAAGCACGATTGATAATAAATTGACTTAATGGAAGAAAAGGATCAATAAAACCAAAACTCCTTTAATGGGAATTATAAAAAGAAATCTATAAGATTGTTAAATTAGGACCCAACCTATCTATAATACAATCAATCATTGATAGGGCATATGATAGGATGCTAATTAATAGCTTATGTAGTATAAAGTCGCATATAAAAATCATGTCATCAAGTAATCGAAAAGACTTGTCATCATTTACTAAAGGCATACCAGCACAAGAATTGCCAGTAGATGAATCCATTGGCTCATTGGAGCCTATTGCTTTTTTCAATGACGCAATGCCAACTGGTGTTACAGTTTCGCATAGCGGGCGCATATTCGTTAACTTTCCTAAATGGGGAGACGATGTAAAGTTCACAGTAGCTGAGCTACAGAGAAGAGGGTAAAACGATAGCATATCCTAATGAATTATTAAATAAAGCTAATGAAAATGATTTGGCATCTGCATTTGTATCTGTACAATCGGTTGTCGTCGATCCTGTAGATAGATTATGGATTCTAGACACCGGTAGCCCATTGTTTAAGCCTACCGAATATGGAGGACCCAAGTTAGTATGTGTGGATTTAAATACCAATAATGTAACAAAAAAGATTCTTTTTCCACAAGCTGTGGCTTTACCCACAACTTACCTTAACGATGTGAGATTCGATCTCAGGCGTGGTCGGGAGGGTATGGCGTTCATTACAGATTCATCTCAAAATGGACCAAATGGAATCATAGTGGTGGACCTAGCTTCAGGTGAGAGCTGGCGTCGACTGCACGATCATCCATCAACTATACCTGAAGAATTGCAAACATTTCTTCCGATCGTAGAAGGGCGGCCATTCTTACAGCAGCAACCAGGTGGTTCTATAAAACATGGAGGCTAGTATGGGTGCAGATGGAATTGCAATTAATGCAGACGGGTCTCGTCTATACTACTGTCCATTAGGAAGTCGTAGACTTTATAGTGTTGCCACTAATGTACTTGCCAGCCGAGAAATAGATGAACAAGAGGTTGCAGATACCGTAAAAGACGAGGGAGATAGAGGCGGTGCATCGGATGGACTTGAATCGGACTCTGAAGGGAATATTTATTCGACTAACTATGAGCACAATGCGATTATTTATCGTCGAAGTTCTGATATGTTATGGGAGACATTGGTACATGATTCACGTCTATTATGGCCTGATACTCTGTCTCTTGCAATGGATGGATATCTATATGTCACCGCTAACCAATTACATCGCCAAGCTAGATATAATAAAGGAAGAGATTTACGTCATAAACCCTATACTTTATTCCGCATACGCGTCGATGCCCAACCCGTACTATTAAAGTAATCCTTTCAGTCTTTTTTCCTCAATTCATGTTTATCCATAGAATTACATTATCATTCAATTTTTAACGTTCTAGTGGCAGTAAACATACCGATTACAATCATAACTGAAGCAAAGATCAAAAGATAAAAGAAATAAATCCAAGTAATGTGGAGGATATTACCTGAAATAATAATTTCTCTGCCAAAAGTAGCAGAATAAGACACTGGATTAAAATTAGATATCATCTGCATCCAAGGAGGAAAATTGTCTTTTGGAAATAATGCAGTGCTTGAAAACATTAAAGGAAGATTGATAAAGTTCGATATAACGGTCGGAATTTGCCAATCCGAACTTTTCATTGTTATTAGAAGATAAATCGATGAAAGCCCTAAACTCAATAAAAACAATGCAACTATAAATGCAATTAAACCCAATGGAGTAGGCATTGCTACACCAAGCAACATAACACCCGCCAACACGATTGGAACTTGCAACATTCCACGAGTAGAAGCTCCTAATACCTTGGCTAAAAAAATAACAAAGTTTCTAGTAGGAGTCACCATAATTCTCCTCAAATAACCAGATTTCTTATCCTGAATCAAACTTAATGAGCTGAACATACCTACAAATAACATTGAAGTTGAAAGTTGTCCAGATAATAGAAATGCTATATAATTGTCTGTATGAAAAAAACTTTCTAGAAATAATCTAGGTGCATAAGAGAAGCTACTTCCAAAGAATACTATCCACAAAAGTGGCTGAACAATACTAACAACGATGATAGCAGGATTTCTATATGTGTTTTTAATTTCCCTAGTATAAAGCCCTATGAACTGATTTAGAATTTGCATTGTTGAATACAACTTCTTTGTTTGCCTCAAGACGATCTTTTATTGGTATAAATTTGTCTATCAGACGTATCTTCAACTTCCTTAAAACGCATTCCAGTCAATTCAAGAAAGATTGTTTCCAAATTAGGCTTCTCTATTTTTATTGTTTTTATGATGTTTGGATCAACCTTATTTATTGCAGAAATTAATCCCGGTAAAACCGTCTCTGCATTACTAACTTTAATAAATAATTTCAATGGCTTTTCTGACCTATTTCCATCTTCCTCCTCATAATTAACGTATTCCGGTCTAATTGTGTTGACTCCATCAATATTTTTTATAACAGAAAAATCAAAAACTGAGAAAAACTCAATTTCCACAATGTCACCGCCAACTATAGATTTTAGCTCCTGTGATGAACCTCTAGCAATTATTTTGCCATGATTTATTATCGCCAAGCTGTCACAGAGAACATCAGCTTCTTCAATATAATGAGTAGTCAACAAAATTGTTACGCAGTTTAATTTGTTTATTTTTTTAATTAGATTCCAAAGCAATCTTCTAGTATTCGCGTCAAGTCCGATTGTTGGCTCGTCCATAAATAATATTTTAGGCTCATGAAGGAGAGCCATGGTGATTTCCAATTTTTTTCTCATACCGGTAGAAAATTGTCCGACTTTTTTATCGTCACTTTCATCTAATTCAAAATATTTCATAAGGATTTTGGCTTTTTGTTTCCAATTTTTTCCTAAGCTATGTAATTTTGATTGAATCCAGATATTCTCCATTGAATTAAGTGAGTCATCTAAAATTACCTCAGAAGATACCCATCCAATATTTTCTTTGACTTTTAAAGATTCATTGACCACATTATATCCTGCTACATAGGCTTCACCCTCAGTAAGACCGGAGAGTCCAGTTAGCATCTTTATTACACTAGTCTTTCCGGCACCGTTTGGTCCTAACAGACCAAAAATGCTACCATACCTAATTTTTAAATCAATATGATCAACAGCTATTTGCGAACCGTACACTTTGGTAAGCTGACTGCATATAATTGCATGTTGTTGTTGATCATTGATATTGCAGGCATTATTCAAATCTGTTTCACTACGATTTATTGTGTACTAGCGAGAATAGATAGCAGATTTTATTTATCGAAAAAGATAAAGATAGATACAAGCTCATTCTGAAACGATGTCTTTTTATTATTTTAAATATTATCCAACAATTGTTAGTGGATTACTATCAAAGACCTTTTCATATTTTTTGTGTTTGATTGTAATAATAAATTATCCAAATTATCAAAGTCGTTTATAATCATTTTTATAATCTAATCAATAGATTTAATAAATATTGTATTAATGTTTATGGATTAAATCAGTCTAATAGAATTTTTGGATATTTCAAATACGGAGACAAATATTATAAAAACATATGGCATGATTTTAAATACAAATAGGTCTTATCTATAACCTAACAACTTTTTTTATTTATTTATTTTTTTTTGATTGTAGTGTCATTGTTACTTTTACCACCATTATCCAAATCATCTTCGTTATCCAGTTTTTCTTCTATTTCCTTTTGTAGTTCTTTGTACCTTTGATATCTTTTACTCCACTTTGATAGTATTATCCATTGTCTTATTCCTATACCAAGCCAAATTAAACCAATAATTAAAGGAATGTTCCTAGTGATTGTAAGCAATGGATTGCATCCTAGTAAACCTGTCCTATATTTAATATTGTGATGTATCACAACACTTGGAGGAACAGAAGGATATACTATTTCAAAGGTAATAATAAAAACTGTAGGAGGGATTATCATTACCGTTAATATCATAATGATAAAAAGCCTTTTTGTATTATTTAACTGGTTTATTATCTCATCCATTATCTCAAAAAAATTTTTACCATCTTTGTTAAATTTTGTATCATTATTTTTATCTGACATAAACTAATACCATTTTATGATTTTGCAGTTGATGTTATGAATATGATTTAGATTAAATAAAGATAAGATCATTTATTATCTATCTGACTCATTCCTTGGAAATAGCTTTTCATAAGGTTCCAGTATTTCTCTAAGAATGGAATTGCCCTTCTCAGAAATATTATATTTTATTATTGTTTTACTTCCCCAAGCTTCTTCACTTCTGGTTATCATGCCCTTTTTAACCATTACGTCTAAAATTTCTTTATGTTTTACGTTATTCATACCACAATAACTCATAAGTTTGCTTTGATTCATTTCGCCATGTTCGTAAAGTTTCAAGAGAATGTCCTTCCTTATATATATTCTATCACGATATTCATGAACCAATTTGAATCAATCATATAAAATTGTATAAGATCGCACAATTTTTTTACACTCGATAATAAAAAAAACAATACAATTTTCTTTACATCATATATCATATATATATATTTGCAACTAGTTTCTATAAAAACGATAGTTGTAATAATTATATTATTTAGTCAATAAATGATAAATGAATGTATGTTTAATTATAAAATAAAAGTATAGAGAACAAATTCATTAATGACATAGTGTGCTATATGATTTATAAATTTATTTTCTTCCAACATATTATAAGGATAAGTATAATACAGGTTACTTTATGTTTTAATAATTTATAAAAAAATTGATGGCCATATTGAATAAATTAATTTATTTTCATTTGTTATATAACCTATTTCAAAAAATGACATAGATGGTTTTACCATCCTTGAGTAGGACCAAAGTAGCCATGACCAAAGTAACCATGACCAAAGTAGCCATGACCAAAGTAACCATGACCAAAGCCATTCATTCCTAATGGAAAAGAAGTAATTGAAATGCCAGGAGATGTATACAAGACCTTTCCATTTCCTGCATCTACAATTACATATATAAAAGTGTACCATTAGTTGGATTAGATATTCCAAAGCTGTAAGTCAAAAATCCTTGAGTTATGCCAATATGACCATTGAGTATTGTACCATTTGTAATAACTTTTTGTGCTGTTTGAGCTGCAGTCAAAAAGGGAATCGAAACGTTTTCAACCGCTGATTTGTTGATGTTATTTTTTATGCCTATTGTACCATTAATTTGTGGTATATTATTACTATGGTTACCATTAAAGGATGGTCCATTATTTACAATTGTCTTTCCTACAATATTTTTCGGAGTAATGGCATTAACAGATAGTGATGGGGTAGCAAATATGGCAGTTAATAAAAAGCCACCTGTTGTAATAGCCAATATCATTATCATTTTGCGGGATATTTTTAGTGATGTTGTCATCTTTAGAAAATAACATTTTAACTATAATATCTATTGTTGATTTTTGATACGTATCAAAGTTACGTGAATCATTAAATATAATGATCCTGTCATTGAGATAATATTTATTGGAATTATTAAGATATTGTTGATTCCTCACATATGAAAAATCATTTTCTAGATTTATGAAACTTGACTTTGAATTTTTAGTTATTTGAATCTTTTACTAATTTGTCTATCCATCTGCTTTATGATTTCGTTTTTGTCGTTACTATAAATTCAATCAAATTATAAAGGTAGCAAAGTGCTTTTGTTTAATTTTTATTATTTGAATATTATTTCTAATCGGCTTAATTAAGAGATATGTATATACACAATGATACAAACTCTTAGGTTACTTAACAATTTTTTACATTTTTTATATATCGATTTATTCATGACTTTTTTCTTTATTATATTTCTCTTCTTTTTTCTAATAAAGTTTGTTCTTCATGTTTAGTTTCATATTTTAATAAGTTCTTGAAGATTGTTGAGAAGAATTGTTTTCTTCATTTAAGAAATTATATTACCTAAACTTCGAAAACTATCCAATATGTTTATTTTTTTTATTATTCATTCACATTTTTTATGAAATTCCAACGTTTGTTTTGATTCACATTTTTATCAATGTTTTCAACCTGCAGTTAGTATGCTATATCACTATCCTCTTTTATAGTGTATTTTGTTGTACTCTTTCTCTTCTTGTGATAGCCATTGGTTTCTTTTCCTTTTGCATGGTAAGGCAGATGATAGTTGTTCTGGGAAATCTTTTTCTACTCCTAAATACGCCGATAAACCACATTAATAATTTGTGGAGGATTACAGGATGATTCTTTTATATATTGAATATATAGTCATGTTTTCTTCCTTTCTTATGGTCTGCTGTTTTATGAAGGATATAACCACGATTATTAACCATAATCTGATTCTTGACAATAGTATGTCTTTTCTTCTTGCCTGAATAATACATCTTTCTTTTATTCTTATCGACAGGTCTTGGTATTTGCTGTTGTTCTGTGGAATCTATAAAAGCCATAAATCCAGGAAAATATTGTTCGACTTCCTGTGGCGATTTTAACCTTTTTGTAATTTTGTATATCTTTTGAGGAATTGGTACACATTTTCTTATCATATTCAATATTCTATCTTTTGTATATCTCTGCAGATGTTACTCTGATCTAAATCAAATAGAAATCCATCTAACGTGTAAGTTATGTACAGACGATAATACACTAAAAGCATTAGAAATCTATTTTTTACATCTAGTCTTGAAAGGTCTGCCTATTGCACCAAACTTTCGTTCTCTATTTTTACCACCTTTTCTTTTAGATAATCGCTGTATCTCATGTTTTTCGTATTTTTTTGCTATATCTTTATCATAAATATCGTCAAATTCTTGCACTGTTAGACCGGTAAATGATTTAAAGAGCAATGGCTTTTTGGATAACCTCTCGTATGAAAGCAAAGAAAGAACAGGTTGATGATAAATAATGGTCATAAAGCTGTTTAGTTGCAATTACGCAAGAGATCTATTGTATTGTCTAAATAATTGAAACATTTACATTGTATTATCAATAAAAATATTTATTAGAATCTTGCATCATTTATGTTGAAATTGGAGCAAACCATAATTTTCATATATTGATGATAGAGTTAATCAAAATTAGACAATGCATTAATAAAATAAAAGAAAGCCGTTATAATTTATAGTAATTATCTTACTTTTAAATGCCATTAAAACCCATTTGCTTAATGAATTGTTAAATAAAATTTCTAACTTCTATTGTATCAATATCTGTCCAAATATTATACCCTATAAATACAAATACTTGAAAATGCAAATGTGGAATATAAGTATAACCGGTCATACCAACTTTAGCAATCTCCTGGCCTGCAATTACATGCTGTCCTACTTTTACTTTTGCACTATGATATTCCAAATGATCATATCGAGAATATTCGCCATTTGAATGCTTAATTGTAATAAAGTTAGTTGTATTCCAATATAAAGGATCAGGGCCTCCGGCATTGGAATCATCACTTACAAATAACACCTCACCATCTGCTGCAGCAAGGACTGGCGTATTTTGTGGAGCAATAAAATCCACTGCATTTCTAAGAATACCAATATGTGCAGGCGAGGAAGTCCTGTCTATACGTTGCAACAATTTTCTTGTTATAGGCATTCCATAATTGTTATATGTAGTCATCCTAAACCATATGATCCTCTTATTTCTATAGTATATAGATCAGCATACCTTAAAAGATATAAGTTATTAAATTTGATAGTTATATGGAAATCGTTCGTATTAAATTATAATATCATTAAATATAAAAAGTCAAATCTCTGCATTGTTAAAGTTAATATTAAAATTTTCCTTATAGTTGAAATACCTAATTTTTTTATGTATGCTCTTGTAAGTGGTTGTTATTTATATATACATCATAAAGAAATGGAATTCCATTTTATTGTCCAAATTGAATTTATTTGTTATATCCTATCAATTCGATAAACATTATTTGGACAATTATCCAAAATTATTCCACTTCAAATAATATTTTCAATGACATACCACCTCCAAGTGAAAATGAACATTTATAATCATAATACCAAGTCATATTTTTTGGTCATGTATTTTTAATTTTTTTGAAATATTTAGACGGTTTATTCATTATCGCACTTAGGCCAAATGATATAACAAGATTAAATACAAGCGAAATAACTGCGATATATAGCGAACCAAAAGGAGTGGTGAATACTGATGATGTAAGTGTTCCAAAGTTATTTGCATATTCTAACATAAAAATGCCTGAAAATATACCAACAAGCAAACCTGCAATTAGAGGTTCTTTTTTTAACGACTTTATATAAAGACCAAAAAACACAGAAGGCAATATTTGTATAATTAGTATAGTTCCCAAAAGTTGAAGTGATATTGCATAAGTAGCTGGTACTGTAAAAACAAAACCAAGAGCTATAAACTTGAATACTGTTGAAAAAATTTTTGTAATTCTAAGTTCAGAAATACCAGTCATATTTGGTTTTATCTCCTTTATGATATTTCTTGTAAGAAGGTTTGCTTGTGCCATTGCCATAATTGCAGCGGGAACTAAACCCCCTATGAATATCCCAAGAAGAGCTATTCCTGAAAACCATCCTGGCATAGAATACATTATCAATGATGGGACTACAAGTATACCCCGAGAGCTTGAAGGAAATTGTGATAGAAAATGCAATGCAGATGGTACAGCATAAACAAGAATTCCCATAAGAGCCAATATTGCAAGCCCTATACCGTAAAGTGGTAATAGAGCAGTACTTACACGAAGGTTATGTGCACTTTTTGAACTTAATACTGCATTTATAGCATGTGGATAAAGATAAAGGGCAAGTGCGCTACCAAGCACTAGATGACCATATGCAGGAACCATTGAATCAGGCAGTGTAATATAATTTTGTTTTTTAATATCTTTGAATGCATTACCAAAACCACCAATACTAATAGGAATAACTATAATAATAACGATGACAGTCATCCAGATAAGTATATCTTTAAATACTGCAGTTAGAGTGGCACCACGCAGGCCACTAGTATATGTGAAAGCAGCTAAAATTACGAATGCAATTAAAAGAGATATCTCCTCAACCGTATGAGAGTTGCTTATCCCTGAAAGCATTACAGTCAATACCGATTGCATTCCTATTATCTGCAATGCTATGTATGGTAGTAGCGATATGATTCCAGTAATTGCAATTAAAATAGACAAAGTATTACTATCAAATCTATCTTTTACAAAATCAGAAGCAGTAATGTATCCTTTTTCTTTTGATAAAGACCATAGTTTAGGCATAGTAACAAGAGCAATTGCAAATGTTAATGCAACGTATGGAATTGCAAAAAAGTAAAGTGAACCTTTAGCAAATACACTTGAAGGAATTGCAACAAAGCTATATGCAGTATAAATATCTGCACCAACTAGAAAAAAGACTAGTACAGTTCCAAGTTTTCTTCCTGCCAAAGCCCATTCGTTTACAAGGTTTAAATCACCTCTACGCCAATATTTTCCATAAAATCCAAGACCGATAAATAGGATAAAAAGACCAATAAATGGGATTATGACATCTAATCCAATCATTTAAAATTATACCAACTCCGTTCCAGGTTTCTTCTCTTCTTCTTTTTTCAATATGTAGAGCATAAGCTAAGTAAAATCCCGAACAAAATACAAGCCAAATTGTTTGAAACCAGTAAAAAAATGGCATGCCAAAAAGTTCGGGCAAATCGATATTGTAAAGAGGAACAGCAAGATTGACCGTAGATGGAATTAAAATTAAAAGCGCTAATAGCACATATAATGGCTTAACTTTCATAGATTTTGGATAAAATTGTCAAATATAAGCATTTTGTATTAGTGTTATATCGATTAGCAAACATAAATCTACTTTAAAATATATTAACCCGTACTCGATTCATAGTTAAAGATGCTTATTTTATTGTAATTAGAGAAGACTGCAGTACTATATTTGGTTATAAGCATAAGACTAGTAAAATCCCGAACAAAATACAAGCCAAATTGTTTGAAACCAGTAAAAAAATGGAGTCCAAAAAGTTCGGGCAAATAAGAATATATGTAAAGAGGGACAGCAAGGTTGACTGTAGATGTGAATTAAAATTAAAAGTGCTAACTGGTACATATAATGGCTTAACTTTCATAGATTTTGGGATAAATATTGTCAAATATAAGCATTTTGTATTAGTATTATGTAGAATAGCAAACATCTAATCTACTTTAAAATATATTAACCCGTCCATCAATCTATAGTTAAAGACGCTTATTTTATTGTAATTAGAGAAGACTGCAGAGTTTTATTTGGTTATAGTGAATTGCTATTGGATCCATCTCTATGCATAAGTTGTATATCTTTTGTGGAATTGGCAAACATTGTCTTATCATATTCAATATTCAATCTTTTGAATATCTCTGCAAATATTGCTCTTTATTCAAATCAAATAAAAAGCCAGCTAATGTGTAAGTGATGTATAGACGATAGTAAATCAAAAGCATTAGAAATCTGTTTTTAACATCCAGTTTGAAATGCCTGCCAACATCCATACGAATCGCTCCCTTATTCTTTCTTTTTGATAGACGCTTTATCTCATGCTTATCATATCTTTTTGCTATCTCCTCGTAAATCTCATCAAATTCCTGTATTGTAAGGCCGGTAAATGATTTGAAAAGTAATGGCTTTTTGGATAACCTCTCGTATGATAGCAAAGAGAGAACAGATGGATGGAGAACTAATGGTCATAAAGCTGTTTGTAAGTAATTATGCAAGGGTTCTTATCTATAAATAAGAAATTGTTAGACGCCATATCGAATTAATACTAAACTAATTAAAAATAAAATAAAATATATAAATACTAAACTTGATGTCAAAAAAAATTATAAATATATTTTCGATGTTGCTCTGTTGGATTCGTTGTTTAACTAAAAGTTTAAAAAATTTTAACATCATTATTGAATTAGGATAAAATATATCAAATTTCTCGATATTGATTGTATGCCTTGGTGATGGTGTTCATGCTATTGATCTAAATTTTAGGCAAAATCACTTTAAGGGAAATTATAATAAAAATACTATAAACAAGATATTTCAAATATTCCTAACAAATTCAATTAATAATAATTATTAATGATTATTTTAGTTATAGATTTTCTCGGTTTTATCCGGTTTTATAACCCTTTTAATACCAAACTTTATATAACATTAAAATGCATATATAATAATGTCAAATAAAAACAATAACCAAGATAATAATAATTCCAGTAATAAAGTAACAACCACATCAGCATCAGAATTATCACAAAATAATAGCAATAACTTCAAAGAATCAGTAAACAGATCACTTGATGAAACTAAACATAATATCAACAGATCAATAAATGAATCAAAAAACCAGATTCCACGTTATAATACTATTGTAAATAGTTATCAAGAACAATCACTTCAAACTGCAAAAGAGATTTCAGAAGAGTTTATTGAATCTCAAAAATCAATAATTAATTCTCTTCAATCAGCATGGAAGCCATACAATGAGCGATACAGTAATGTAGTTAATACATGGAATTCTCCAGATTCAGTTGCCAAAGCATATAGCAGATTTATCAGCACTATTGCAGACAATGCAGTATCAGTATTAAGACTTGCAAACAACATTACCTTCTCAAACTTGGATTCATGGAAATCCGTTTTACAGCAAGCAAGAGATAATTCAAGGCACCTATCTAATCTAGGCATTAATACCGCAAAAACATTTGAGCAAAATTCAAGAGAGATACACCAAGCAGCAATATCTAAAGATGCCGATACAGCAGCAAACAATAATGCTCAAACTACTATATCTAGCACAAATACAACAACAAAGCAATAAAAAAATTCTAACCATTTATTTTTTTAAGCATAATGGAAAAAAGGCAATAGCATATTAACTAAATAAATTACATTAATATGCTATTTATCTTAAATAACTATTTTTCAAAATAATCATTTACTCGCCAATAAATGCATTTTTATAAATAACCGCAATAAAAATAAACCCAATACTATGCAATAGATGGTTGCACTTTAAATTTCATCATCCTTGAAATCACCATGAATAATTAGGAAATTTGATGATGATAGAGGTAAAAAAAAGAGAAAATAAAATAAAACAAATTGTATAATACCCTCTTCAAAAGGTAATCTATATTATAATACTTCTGCAAACCTGCTACTAATTAAAATTTTTAAAGAAAGGAAATTGTCAAAATACTCATACTTTGTGATATAACCGTTTTAAAGGTTGATAATATGCAAACTATCATATAAGTAATCTTAAAAATGAGATAACCGATTAATTCAAGCGATAATGTTTAATAGAACATTCTTTTATCATTAACTGTAAGAATTATGGATTATAATAAAATCTGTAAAGATATTATTAATCTAAATTCAAAGATTCGGTTTGCGGGCATATGTGATGAAACTGGAGAAACCATATTCGGTGGATTGAGAGCAGGCATAGATAGCATCCTTTCCCCTGAGGAAACTCGAAAATCAAATCAACAAGCATTTGGGAGATGGGGATTACGTAATGCACTTACTCCAAAGACAGGTAAGGGAATATATGCCATGGCAGAATATGAAAAAATTAAACGGGTGACTATACCAATAAATGATAATTATCTTCTTTTAGTAACAATGGAAGTAGAATCTGATCATAGCAGAATAATAGATCAGATTCTCAATATTATAAAACAATAACATAGTAATAATTTGACAACATCGACAACATTTACAATGGTTACTACCATCATGCGTTAAGATCTTATATGTTGCAATTTAATTGTCCAGCCAAAATTTCAAGGTATATGACCACTAATAATTAAAGTTTCTGAAAAATATTAAACATGATTTTAATAACAAATAGCCTATTAATTAAAAAAAAATAAGCGTTCTTCTCCATGTATAACAATGTATACTCGTAAAGAAAAAAAAGTAAAGACACATCTAAAACCATAAAATAAATCTCATTATTAATATATATTCCACCTACATGGACTAAATTGTTATATTTTCCATTAACCATCTTATATAAAATGGTAGTCCTTTTTATTATATACGATAATCTTTAGAGTTTAAATAAAAATTGGATTAATAGGCAAAAACAGTTAAATTTTAACTAATTGGAATTTTAAAGAATAGATGATTTTTCTTTAACTCTAGATAAGTCATATCATTTACAACATCATTAATACATAGATAAAAGATAGAGTTGAAACGATTGGAAATTCTATGCGTTGAATTATGGAAATTATTTAATGATATCTTCAAAAGATCCAATTTTTTAGATTATTTAAGATTCGCAATAGTTAATGGTAGGATCAATACAAAAAAAGATAGTATATTGACGACAGAATTAACATTGCTTATTGTAATATATGGAACAATAGCTACTGCATTATTCTTTGATTTTGTAAATGGTTTTCATGATTCAGCTAATGCTATTGCTACTATAGTAGGTACACGAGTTCTAAAGCCTATTCAGGCCGTAGCTGTTGCAGCAATAGGAAATTTGTTTGGTCCATTTATATTTGGCACAGCTGTGGCGGCCACAGTTGGTAAGGGTATTATACAACCAGAATTTTCTACTGTGTCTGTTATTTTTGCAGGATTAATCGGAGCAATTATTTGGGATTTAATTACGTGGTATTTTAGGCTTCCATCATCAAGTAGTCATGCTCTAGTAGGTGGACTAATTGGTTCTGCATTGGCTGTTGGTGGTATAAATGCAATAGTACAAGATGGAGTAGGAAAAACGTTATTATTTATGATAATATCGCCAATGCTTGGTTTCTTAGCAGCATTTGGTTTTACAATTATACTAAGGCTGTTCTTACTCAAGTCTAATGCATCAAAAGTGAATAGGTTTTTTGGTAAACTTCAAATTGCATCATCTTTATTTTATTCACTTACCCATGGTGCCAATGATGGCCAAAAAACAATGGGGGTAATTACTGCATTGTTAATAGCAGGAGGTTTTTTGCATTCAAAGGTTTTTGTTGTCCCTACTCCTGTTATACTAGTAGCAGCATCGGCTATTGCATTAGGTACTTTTTTTGGTGGATGGCGAATTGTTAAAACCATGGCTTTCGGGTTAACCAAGTTAAAACCATATCAGGGTTTTTGTGCAGAAACAGCAGGTGGTATATTACTAACATCAATGGCCTGGTTTGGTGTACCTGTTAGTACCACTCATGCAATCTCAGGAGCAATAATGGGTATCGGTGCAACCAAGAGATTCTCTGCGGTTAGGTGGGGCATAGGAAAGCGTATTGTTTATGCATGGATTATAACAATACCTGCCAGTGCATCTATCGGATTCATAGGTTTTCTCATCATTAAAGCCGTCATGGGTTCGAGCTAATACCGAATAATTAACCCTTTATTTCAAACATATTTGTATTATTAATATTATCCTTATATTGTAATCAGAATTAAATCGGGATATAATTACTAATTTAGATTTTAAAGAATAAAGATTTTGGGTATATTTATATTGATTTACACAGATTTGCTAAAAGGATTACAAATAGCACATCTTTTTATTTAAGAAAAGAGTGCATAATAGCAGCAGCTTTCTTATAGAAAATTTTAGGTATTGTAAATTATTTTAGCACATTTCTGCTATTTTGTTCTTAATCTTCACATATTCATATTTATACTACATTATACAAGACATGTATAATAAGATCATATGTATATTATTTTATCCATATTTGGATATTAAAGGATCAAATAATAACCCAATAATCAATTAATAATATATGAATAAAGGGTTTCTATCTTGGATTCGTCCCAATAATAAGGAAATCATCGGAGTTTTAGAAGAGCAGGCTGAAAACTTGGTAAAAGCAACATCAGCTTTGATAGAATTCATGTCAAATTATGAAATAGAAGGTGAATCCATTTCCAAAAAGATAAAGGATTTTGAACACACTGGAGATCAAATTACTCACAAGTTATTTACAATATTAAATAAAACATTTATAACCCCATTAGATCCTGAAGATATATCAAAACTTACTAGTGCTATAGACGAAGTATTGGATGCTACTGAAGGTGTTTCCAACAGATTTATTCTATTTAATATACATGAAGTTACCCCATCTATGCTAGAACTTTCAAATCTCTTGCTTTCAGCATCCCAAGAAGTTAATCTATCAATAACTCGGATAAGAAATTTAAGCGGTGCAAATAATTTGCTTGAACACTCAAAGAAAATAGTAGAATACGAACATCAAGCAGATACGATATATCGTAAAGTCATTGCAGAATTATTTGAGACAAACAATCCCATTGAAATAATAAAGTTAAAAGAAATTTATGAAACCCTAGAAAACTGCACTTGATCGTTGTGCGGATGTTGCTGATGTGGTAGAAGACATTGCTTTAAAATATGGTAATGGTTGAGCGCCGTATCATCATATTAAATTTAATTTCCTTGTTATTGACATATCTAGCGATTATTTTTGATCATAATTCGAAGGTAGAAGATAACACCTGAGAATATGATTGAATTTATTTTTATAGTAACCAAAAAATAAGAAAATATTACAAATATTGTTATAAAATTTATTAATATATAATTATACATCCTTCAATTAATTATGGTGTTTTTTCTTCTGCAAAGAATTCATCAAATCCTTCTATCCTATTTTGGCTAATGCATAGTTTTTCGATAATACTTTTCTTAGAATTAGAATGTATCATGCTTTGATTTTAAAATCTGCTTTCTTACATATACTAATTAGCATATGTTATCGAACATCCCTTAACAAATAGTTTCTCATATTAAGATTGAATCTTTTTGTTCTGAAATATTAGATATCTTATTCTTCAAATCTGCAAATGATGAATAATACTTTAGAATGAGCAAATCCCGTTTGGCTATATTCCATACCTCTTCCATTACCATAAATTCAGGTGATGCAGTTGGAAGATATACAGGGATTAGTGTATCTTTGTTTTCTTCAAAATATTTTATACCTTCTTTGATTTGTAGTGTTGTGATGCTTTATCCATAAACAAATAACATTTTGGAAATTTAGCATGTATTTTCTTTAGATAATCAAGAAATGTATCTCCATTGAATATATCATACTGTCTGAATAATTGTTTCTTCCTTCTATGCTTATGCTCCAAAAATGCATGAATGTTTATGCGAGCCTGTTACTCGGACTATAGGTCTTTTATTCTCATCAATCCAAACCCTTCTTACAAGAGAATCATAAAAGAAAAATGATTCATCTGTGGATACTATAGTAAAGCCTTTTTTCCTTCATCTTGCTGTTGCTGTTGCTGTGCTTATCCACAAGTATCTGGGCTGACTTTTTTGAAAATCTCTTTTTCCTCTATGGATGCAGTATTAACATGTACTTTTCTTGGTACTTTCTGTTTAAAGCCCCATTTACGAAGGATACGGTATATATGAATATAATGATATTTTATACCGCTTTTCTTTATGATTAACTCTTCCACCTGTTTTGTGGTCCATCCGCCTTGTTGCTTTCTTTTAGTTCTTTCCTAATCTGATACACGACCTCTTCCGATAGTTCGGATGGTCTACCACTTTTAGGTCTGGTTTTTAATCCCTTCTATTCCTTCTTTATCATATCTTTTTAACCAATCTGAAGCCCAAGATTTACTTCGATGAAGATCTCTGGCTACATGAGCAGCTACCTTGCCTTAATAAACTACGTTGAGAACAAGGAGCATCCTTTCCTTTGTTTTTACATCTTGTTCATATCTGTATAACTTTTCAAACGATTCTCTGGTAAGAGTCAAATGAATATAGGATGATAATGGATTAACTTCACTAAAAGGATTTATTAAGAAAATAAACAGATGATAAAAGTGTAGTTCGGATATTTATGTTAATTGGTATATTAATTTCTTTATTATCAAAGGTAAAATGATTTGTTCAAAACAATATTTACATATTATTAAATAAGTTTTATTTTAAAACCTAAAAAGCATCCATTCTTTCAAACTATTTTTAGAATTGGATAAATACCAGAAAATTATTTGAAGTTATTGAATATGAAAAATGCCTAAATCATTCTACCTTATGTGGCAGGCTCATATTTTGATTTAGGTTCTAAAAGGACTGCAAGGAAAATGGCCACCTTGCTGAGATATATAAAAAATCCTATAATTATTAAGAGTTTTTACCTTTTGTTTAATTTTTACAAAAGATTTTTTTTTTCATATCTTTAGAAGCATTAGCATCATCATTTAAAAATTGTCTATACGAAGATGATGGATTATCATTATACTCAATAGCATTGAGATAATAGTAACGCTCTATATTTACATCTTGATTAGAAGGTAATATATTTTCTTTAAAACCATGTCTTTTTAAAAATTTCAATCATCTTAAGCAATGTATTGGAACTGCATATGCACAAGGGTTTTAATTTAATATACTTTGTAACCTCAAGGCAAGTATGGAATATATTATCTAGATCTATTATAATGGGCAATTTTTTAATTGAATCTTTGAAAGTCATTGTAAAATTAGATTTATTTTGATAATTTTTATTATACTTTTGAACGGATTGCTACTTTATCTCCAGTCGATGAAATTCTCATTTTATTGATATTAGATCTCTTGCACATAATTACTTGCAAACTGCTTTGTTGCATGATTCTTAAAATCTCTGATTTTACTATCTGTTTTGTCTAATTAGATATCATTTTATTTTACAAGGATGCTTTCATCATCATTTCCTGTATCATGTTCTTTATTCTAACAGAATAAACATACTCTCCAAACATTCTCTTTATGTGATGAAAACACTGTTTCTACAATCCATCTTTGTCCATAGCTTCCGCTGTCCTTCCAGTTTTGTAAATCCTTTTTCTGAGATATGACTGATAGGTTTCTTAGAATATGTCCTTTTTTCAATCAAACTTTAGCATTCTTTCTTACTTTAATGCAGGGCAAGATTCCATTGTCTTCTAGATACCTAAAAATATCATTACCTTCATAAGCACCATCACCGAATAGTTTGCCTATTGCTACTGTTACATTATCGGATTTTATAATACTATCAACTAATTCTGGTAACACTTTACCATCGTGAACATGTTCGTCAGTTACCTTAAGAGAAAGAATTTTCTTGTTCTTGATGTTTACTGCCACGTGTATTTTCAAATATCCTTTCTTTTTTCACATTCCATTTGTCTCTCATCCATTGCCCTCTATTGGTAACCTTTATTCCACTACTGTCTATTGCAATGATGATATACTCATCTTCAAATTCCTTACTTTTGTCATCCTCTTCTATCTTGATGTCTAACTTGTTTATCCTTCGCTGCTTATTGTACTGTAATCAGGAATTGAAGGCACTTTTCCTTTAGCATGTCCTCATGTGCAATACCTTCTTTGGTTTGTCTAAATGGTAAATGAAAATATGCTTTAGCATACCCGAGCAAAAGAAGAAAGGTATCAGGATAATGAAATGGCTCCTAATCCAACCTTGTCTTTATTCATCTCTTTTAATTCCATTTCCCAGTTATCAATAACATCAAATCCTATCAGTATTTCACCACGTTTAACTAGGGATTGGTTGTAGGTGGACCAATTCATACAATCTGTTGGTAGATGTTAGCGAAATGTATTTGGAAAGAGGGAATCATGCAACAAAGCACTCTTTTTCTTCTATGATAAATACTGGTTTATTTTCTTTTTATATAGTAGTGTCGATAATTGTTCCTGAAAATCCTTTTCTACTCCAAGATATCCTAGATCAACTATAGTAACAACCTCTTTGGTAGTGACAGGATGATTCTTTTTATAGATGTCATAATCATGTTTTCTTCCTTTTTTATAGCATATTTTGTGAAGGATAAAACCACGACTGTTAACCGTAAGTTGGTTTTTGACAGTATGTCTTTTCTTCTTGCCTGAATAGAATATCTTCCTTCTTTCTCTATCTACAGGTCTTGATGTATTTGTGCTGTTCTGTACAATCTGTAAAAGCAAGAAAGCCTAGAAAATATTTCTCTACTTCCTCTGCTGGGGTTTTCAGCCTCTTTGTAATATTGTATATTTTTTGAGGAATTGGTAAACATTGCCTTATCATATTCAATATTCAATCTTTTGGATATCTCTGTGCAGATGTTGCTCTGATCTAAACCAAATAGAAATCCAGCTAACGTGTAAGTTATGTACAGACGACAGTAAGCTAAAAGCATTAGAAATCTATCTTTTAAATCCAGTTTGAAATGTCTACCTACAGCACCATACTTTCTTTTCTATTTTCTTTTCTTTTGTATGATACCGCTTGATCTCATGTTTTTCATATCTTGTTATTATCTCTTTATCGTAAATATTATCAAATTCTTGTACTGTAAGCCAGTGAATGATTTGAAAAGTAATGGCTTTTTGGATAACTATCGTATGAAAGCAAAGAAAGAACAAATGGATAAGAAACTAATGGCCATAAAGCTGTTTGAGTTGAATTACGCAAGAGATCTAATATTTAAAAAAGATTCAGGGAACTATTTAGTTGACTAGAAAATATTTCGATATAAATAAAATATGGATTTTTAATAATGCTTTTATATATTAGATCTCAAGCATAATTAGCACCATTAGAAAAATATGAATAGAAAATATTATTGGTATTATTTATGTTATCCAATAATTGAAAAATTATGTTTGACTATTTTCTTATTTTGTGTAACTATATTGTTGTATAATTTAGAATTTCCTTGAAAACTTATATCTGTTTGATCTTGCTTGTTGAGTATAATTTTGTTATTGTTTATTGAATTTCCTGTTCCAACATCACCACTAAGAGTGATACCTTCCTTAGAATTAGTAATAGTATTCTTTGAAATTATATTATTGGAAGCTTTGACGTTTAAGAAAATTCCTGTTGCAGAATCAAATATAGTATTTTTAATTATCTGATTATTGTAAGAGTCTGACACGAAAATGCCTGTTTTATTCTCATTATAAATATTATTATTTTGTACAATTGAATTTGTCATATTTCTGCTGAGCATTATACCATGATAATTATTATGAACTGTGTTTTTTTCAATTGTTATGTTATAGCAATCAACTGAACAAATTATTCCAAAGCCACCGTTATTATATATGAAATTGTTTCGTATGGACATATCGTGTGTTCCAGTATGTGGATCTAAGCCATAGATAACATTATCATATATTAGGTTATTTTCAATAACCATGCCACCAACACCTTTAGAATAAAACCCAAAATAAAGATTATGTATTTTATTATTTTTTAATATACTATTATCACCACCGTAATAACTAAGACCTGATGCACCAGCGATTGTTCCTCCCTCGTATCCTAAATATGCAATTTCAGAATTCGTGATATCAGTAGTACCGGTTGCACCTCCTTCTACTTTTATAGTAGGTCTTATAGTACCTTGATTTGTTACTAATCTATCTTGTATGGTTTGACGCGTTCCATTAGTTTTTCCATAATCATTAGTTGTTGGATCCCATGAAGTTATTTTAACTGAATCAATTTTCAATGATCCTAAAACGTTTATCTCATTTGGATTTATTCCATCAGTAAGTATTTTTAGCCAATTCGTATCTGTAGAATTGATATAAAATATAGAACCTTTTTGAATGGTTAAACCTGCATTCAACAGCCATATATTAGAAGTAATAGATTCTTTGCGAAGAATATTATTGTTATTTAATTGATTATATATATCGCTGAGATTAGCAGAAGCACAAGATATGATAACAGTTCTCTGAGATGAGTCATAATAAATACATCCAGATACTGGCAAGGATGCATACACTAATCCATTTATAGAAGTAGTTACAAATAGCAACAATACGCCAGCAATTAAAAATAAAATTAAAGAGATCAATGTATATACAAATAATCAATGATAGCGTAATTTAATTTGTTATCCAATATTATGGAAAATCTGCAAACGATTTATTTATAGGAATAGTAAAAACCAACTAAATCTTTATTGTAGATATTTACAAAGGGCTTGCTTTAAAGTTATAGCTAAATTTTTAAAAGATCCATTTGTAACAAACATTAATTAGCTATTCGAAAATTCCAATATTTTTTTGGAGAAATTTTGAAACTTTATTATACATTTACAACCAAAAGTACAATAAAATATAATATATATATGCATATTTAACATGTATTTTGCATATATCCATACTATAATAACCAACAATTGTACAATAGTAATAGGTTAATTACAATATGTCATTTGGGATATTTAAAGAAATTGAAAGGCTTGTAGAATACATTCCCATTGAATCTCATACTGAAGGTATTGGCAAGCTACTTGGAAATACAAACATAGATACACAATTTTATTTTGAAGATATAGATGGTATCGCTGTAAGATTAGGTGTGCTAGAGCCGGGAAAAAATACAATAAGTTTAAGAGAAATTATTAAATTATTAAATAAATTTTTAAAAGATGCTAAAATAGATGAAATAGTTGAAAGTCCTCGTCGTTATCGGCAGTTACAAACCAGCGGATCAGGATTACCATTAAAGAATCTATTATTTGATTTCAGTCTTTCTGCACTAAATGGTGACTATTTAGACTCTAAATTGTATCTTATTCACTCTTTTTATCTCATTGGCCTTAGGAGAAGATTGGTTTTGTTATTATCCATAATAATTAATGAGCCTACGTATATTAAGGATTCAGATATCCGAAAATTGCTTACCTACCTTGCATTAATGTCTGAACCAAATAACGTTGATGTTCATTTTGATAAGGATAATAATGGGTTTAGTTCTAGATATAGTATTTACTTACAAGAAATCCAAAAGATATCTTTACCTGTTATAGAAAATCCTATTATTAATATCACATGATAAAATAATAAATTTATAACTTTTATTTGTATGTTTTTATAGTAATGATATGATAAAAAATAATTAACTAAAAATATGATAATCGAATTAACAGTTTATAAATTGTATTACGGTCAACTTCTTCTATAAGCAATATGGAGCACCACATACCAATGAGAATAAATCAAGGATAAAAACCGCCTATATGACTAACTTATATTGAAACTTTTAGAAAATTACTCAAGAGACGCAATAGTATAAGTAATTAACCTATAGTTACCGACTTGATCAATGTAACCTAGTACACTTTCTGCATAAAATAATCGATTCCAATCAAAAATATCGTGTTCCCCTCAGGTCTATATTTATGGAGCGGCTTGGCTTGGTCGGCATTTAAATTCCATTGATATGTTCCCTATCGGATTAGAATCTCTGAAATGATTCAAAAGTTCGATTTGAACTAGATACTGAACGTCGATTCAGATATTATACCTGGAATGGATAAAGGAATCCATATCTTTAACATTCTGTATATAATTAGTTGTTACTATTGCTATTTACTGTTGTACCAAGTAACAGATAACCAGATGTATATATTCTCTCTAACCACAACGTATAAGATGACTTATTACCAGATGTAGTTTAAAATCAATTCAACAAACAACGCCTACATTTTTCTGAACCTGAAAGCAACAGGCTGCCAAAGTATAACAATAAACTGACTAAAATTATCATTTATTTGTAACAATACCTATACCTAGGAGACACGCTGAATAGAAGACTATGACCATTTCTACATGTAAATAAAAATATCGACAGTGTCATCTTTCTATTGTAAAAGGATTAGTGGTAGTGGTAGTGGTAGTGATTGATTATTCAATTATTCAATCTTTCTATTATGAAATAGGTATAGATTATGAGTTGGGATAATACAAATAAATTAGAATGCAAGTATTCTAGTATTTATTATTTCATGCCAAACATGGATTCACTAACTAAAACAAAATCTTATCAAACCTCGTTACTACTTTATTTTCTTATAAGCATTGGAGTAGGCATGCAGATAGGGGGTTCCAATTGGGATATTGTTTGGCATGGTAGTAGGAATGTCGAATCATTCCTAACTCCACCCCATACTGTAATTTATAGTGGAGTAGCTTTGTCAATCGCTAGTATAATTTTTAGAATACTTTTTTTCTTCCCCGTGAAAATAAATCATAATAATAGAAGGATGCTAATACCAAATATTTTAAAATCAAGGCCTATATTGCCTTTTCCTATTAAACTCTCGATTATTGGAGCAATATTGCAGATAACTGCCGGACCTTTTGATTTTTGGTGGCATACTAAATTTGGATTTGACGGATTATTGAGTCCGCCTCATTCTATACTCGCAACTGGAATGCTTTTAATATCTTTAGGTGGCTTGTTTGGAGTTTATAGACATTATAAAACTAACTCTTTATCTTTTGCTACCAGGACATGTTTTGTAATATCATGTGGAATATTTTTGATGGTTGCTGTAGGTATGATACTTTTGTTTACTCTTCCTTTCTCAAAAGGACAGTATTTTGATTTTAATCCTGAACCATTTATTGCAATATTCGCAGCAATCATTCTTATTCCGTTTGTTATTAGTCTTTGCTTAACAGCAATATCTTCTTCTTCTTCTTCTTCTAAAATACCTTTTATTTTTACTTCAATAACTGCTGTAATTATGGCTATACAAACAAGTGCTACAATTATATCCAATTCATATTTTATAGGAATATTTCCATTTTATCTATTAAATATATTACCTGCAATTGTTGTAGACATAATTCTTCTCAAATATGATAATCGCAAAACGAGTAATGTAAATAATTCTAGCAAGCCTGCAAAAAGATATATTTTTGCTTCAATGTTACTTTCTTTATTTTTTATTACTATTTTCTTTCCGTGGACTGCAGATGTTTTCGGCGGATTTTTTAAACCATCCAGTGATATTAGAACAGAAGTATTTCTACTACAGATTCTATTCCCAATAATTCTACCAATTGTTGTTCCGGTTTCTTTATTTTCTGCATTTATAGGAGGGTACACTATGCAAAAACTAATTAAAATCGATGGATAGATTGTACATAAATTAATGCTTATCACCGTTAATATCATGCCATCAAATAAAATTAGATTTACAAAAATAGGTATGACAATTATTGAATATGTTTATTTGCAACTAGAGATTATTTCATATGAAGATTAAAACATTGAAAATATTACTAAAAGACAGAAGACATAATTTTCTATTCTATGATTAAATTACCAAAAGTAAGAAATCTATTTTTTAAATGCTGATATATTTTTGCATTTTTTATTTTTCAAAATTTTATTGATATAGTAAATTTTGACCATATTACAAAATTTTTACATGATACAAAAAAACTCAAAAAAAGCATTTGATTAATATTGCATTTGTCAATTATCTTTGTAATATTGAACCTTGAGCAATGGTGCAAGATTGACGAGAGTATTTATATTGCAGATACAGATGAACAATACAAACAATATGGAGGTTTTGCATATAATGAAGAAATACTTAAAAGCCTTGCCGAGATGAAACTCCATAATTCCAGGATTTTTATTAATTCTTTTTCTCAACCACGTTCTCTTTTTATAAACACTATAGAAAGTATGGCCTATTCAAAGACCATAAAATTGTATTTAGAATTACATAAAGCAAGAAATACAAAAATTGTTTCAGCTACTTACTCATTAAATAACTCTCCGGTAAATTGGAGTAACTGGAGGCAGTTCAATAGTTTTGAGAAAAATCCACAGGCCAGAAAAAAAGTATTTGATGAATTCATCGAGCAAACTAAAAATATCTCGCAATTGATAGAAGAGCGATTTTTAAACATAAGACAAACTTATGAAGAATGCGAATCCATTAATGCATCAAAAGATAGTGTTAAACTAGATCCATTATCCGGATATCTGGAAAATGAAAATATCTCTTATGATAAACTAGTTGAATTTATAACATCTCTAGGTAATAGAGCTAAAAAGCCATTTAGAGAGGCTTTAACAGTTATGAGTAAACAACTATTTGGTCGGGAACCAGAATATTATGATGATTTTTATTTTTATAGAAATAAAGTTTATGCGGATATAGAAAACAATTTTTCATCAGTAGATCCAATTGATAAAGTAAAAAATGTATTGAATAATTTGGAATTTGATTTATCAAAAATCCATTTTGATAGCGAAGATAGAAAGAATAAATATATTTCACCTGTGTGTTTTTTTGTTCAAATACCTGAGGATATTCGTGTATTGTACAAAAGTGAAAGTCCATATTTTGATCTTCAGGCTTGTTTCCATGAGACGGGGCATGCAGCACATGCTTCGTCAATAGGTAAAGACAACAATTATTGGGATAAATATCAAATGTCTACAGGCATAATCGAAATATTCTCCATATTTTTTGAAAGGCTTACAAAGAATAATACTTTTCTAGCAGAACTTTTGCCGAAAAATACGGACCTGGGAAAAATCAATGAATTAAATTCTCGAAATAAATTTATGGAGTTATTTTTTATTACATTTTATACCGCAAATTCTTTAATGAAGCTAGAATTCTGGAGAAAGAATTTAACAGTAGATCAAGCAAGCGACGCTTATTCTAAACTTATCAAAGAATATACTGGATTTGAGATGCCTGGGGAATATTGGTTATTGCATCATATTTTACCTGATTCAATAATGTATGTACCAAGTTATTTGCTTGCAGCTGTAAGAGCATCAGAATTGGACCTGCATATGCAAAATAGATTTGGAAATACATGGTGGAAAGAAAAAGAGGCAGGTAAAGTTTTAAAAGATATAATGAAACCTGGAGCAAAAATAAATTTACCATTATTCTCAAAGCTTGATACTGAAATATATATGAAAGAAATACTTGGATAAAAAAGGATATCTACTAAAATAAATGATTAGATCTCTTGCATAATTCCTTGTAAACAGCTATATAAAATAGATCTCTTGCATAATTAACAGAAACAGCTTTATTTCCGACTTTATTGTATAAATCTGTCTTTTCTTTTTGTTATTCTATGATAGATTATCCAAGAAACCCTCACTCTTTAAATCCTTTATTGGTCTTTCAGTCAAACAATTTGATGATATATACGATGAAATAAAATCAAAGTATACAAAACGAGATAAAACGTCTGTCTTATAGAAAGGATAGGGAACGGTCCATAGGCGGAGGTAGACATTTCAAACTAGATGTTAAGAATAGGATTATCATGGTTCTGATGTACTACAGGCTTTACATCACTTATACTCTTACGGGTTTACTCTTCGATTTGGACCAGAGTAATATTTGCACGAGACATACAAAAGATGGAATCCTTGATTAGAACATGTTTACCAATTCCACATAAGATATACAAGATAACCAAAAGGTTGAAAACACCACAGAAGAGGTTGAAGAATATTTTCCAGGCTTTATGGCTTTCATCGATATAACAGAACAACAAATACCAAGACCAAAAGACAAGAGGAAAAGAAAGATGTACTACTCTGGTAAGAGAAAGAAACATACCACAGTAAAGAATCTGTACATGGTTAACAAGGATGAGATCGATATTTTATAAGACAAAACATAATCAAAAGGGCAAGAAACATGATTACAGGATATACAAGAAAAATCATCCGGTTACTCCAAAAGAGGTAGAGAACATATTCTATCTTGGATTTTTGGGTGTAGAAAAAGACTATCCTGAACAAATATCATCATTACCTATTAAGAAGAAAAGGAATCAGGAATTAACTCTAGATGAAAAAGAATACAACAAGAATCATTCTAAGAAAAGAATAGTGATAGAACATGCCATCATTTGTAGAATAAAAAAGTACAGGATAATGAATGATGTTTTTAGAAACCGGTTGAAAAAGTATGATAGAGTTTCGGATATAGTGTCAGGACTGGTAAACTACAGAATAATGAATCCTACATAGCTCCAAAGAATAATTCTGTGAGATAATAGCGGATATTAACCAATTCTAATTACGCAAGAGATCTATATTTATTGAATGAACTTTAAAGTCACGATATCAGTATCTTATTGCAGTTATCTGTAACTAGATTAATCCATTTTTCGATATATCCTACACAGACTTGACAGAACCAAATAGTAACAGACTGAAATTAATACATATGCAAGGTGGGCATGGATACAGCCATACTCACGAAGAATGAGTTTTCGAATAAAATTCATCTAGCATAAACTACAAAAGATCTTTTATAATATCTCTAATAGCAAGTGAAGCAACTACCAATACTGCTATGGTACAGGATAACCAGATGAATTGTATGTTCCTTTACCCTTCTTCTTGGCTATTCTCTTTATCCTCTGTATGTAATATGGCAACTGACCCACGATAGATGATAGAATCTGTATGAATATAGTAAAAGGCATTAGGAATAGATTGGGTTTATCCTGTAGAATGCTATGAAAGTAGTTTTAAAGAGATACTTGATCTTGTATGCTTTTATCAAGCGGCATTAGGAAAGGTATCTACAATCAGCGAGGAATATCTATAAAACTGTTGATAGAACATTCACATCGTGCTTAGGCTAGACCATCCATATATGGATTTATGTTGTATCTTTAATTGTACTAATATGAATTTATTGTATCATCTATAGTATACTATAATTGTAAGTAGGGAAATTAATTTAAATCGATAAAATCAATGATTGGAACTGGCACGTTGAATTGAAGATAAAAATAAGTGATTTTGAATAATGACCACGCATCATTAATTATTATATAGTAGGATTTATCCTACCCGCCTGTTTTTTCCTTCATATCTCATGCTCGGTATTGCTTACAGAAGAATTTGACCACTTTATTGACCACTTTGACCGTCATCTGACCAAATTGACCGGCATTTTGAACATTTTTTAAAATAGTTGACCGCTTAGCATATGAAAATGACCGATTCATCACAATCGACAATCATAGATGAACAAAATGACTACAATCTATCCATGAATCAAACGGCAATAAAACCTATTTCAACGTATCCATAAAATATTTTATTCGTTTGAAGTTTTCTAGATCTTTTAACTTGGTCTTTCTTTTAAAGTAGCCAAAATTGTATTTGCAGGACAGTTGACATACCATGAATTATATATTTAAAAGCAGGCTTAGAAAATATAACATAATATTGGACATAGCAATAGGTCTGGTAAATTATAGCGGAATGAATTGGCTTCAGATAATCGATACAGGATCGTAATTTAAAATGACATCTTTAATTATACGAGATCTAATATATCATACTCATTAATTATAAAATATATTCAGAGTGACTATAAAAATAATCATGTAACAAATTACCGTAAAGATATAAAATACTCTCTTACGTTGCCTTTTTCAAAAAGCATTTATAAATTATCAAGCAAAATACCACCTGTTGAATCCAGATGGAACGCTTAATACTGCAGTTATAGTAAAACTTGAGCCTGATTTTTCTGAAGGAAATGTAAGTTATAATGCGGATGGAACATTAAACAGAGCTGAAACAAAAAATATTTTAGGGCCTCATAGTGCTGTAGCATCAACAGCTGCATTATACTCCAAAGTAAAATATGGTTCTCGTGTTTCTGTTGCTACGATGGGCCCACCAATTGCAGAGGTAGCTTTGCAACAATCTCAACTAATTTGTGATGCTGATGAGTTACATCTTTATAGCGATCGTATTTTTGCAGGGGCTGATACTCTTGCTACAGCTGAAGTACTAAAGGCAGGTATAAAGAAAATGGCAAATGGCCAACCTATTGATATTGTTTTCGCAGGCCACAGGGCTTCTGATGGCGAAACAGGACAAACAGGACCACAAACTGCATGGAAACTTGGTTATCCTTTCATTGGTAATGTTATTGATTATGATGTAGATATTGAAAGAGGTTATGTAAAAGTACAGCGATTAATTAAAAGTTATGGACATAATGATATAATTGAGGAGCTTGAGGCACCTTTACCAATTTTTATGACACTGGATCCATCTTTTATCCCTTTTTTTAATACTGTATCTCAAAGGCTTAAACTAGCACGACATCAAAAGGAGGCATTAGGTCGATCGTCCCAATATAAAGAATATCTTAAAATTTTTAGTGCTCAATCGCTAGAAGTAAATTCAAAGTCTGTAGGATTACCTGGGTCACCTACAATAGTTTATAAAGTTGAAAAAATACCGAGGGCAAAGGCAAATAGAAAAGCAGATGTCATTGATGGCTCTAGCCAAGGGAATATAGGACAGGTTGTAAGTAGAATATATGATACTTTGAGAGGGACAATCATAAAATGACATCGCCATTATCTTCTATTTTACAAACAAAAATAAAAGAAACTCCTGTACAAGAGACTTTTATTGATGATACTAGAAAAGAGAATGAAAAAGAAATAGAAGAAGAGAATTACAGGCATTTATACATTGTAATAGAACAAGAAGAAGGTACAATATTACCAGTAAGTTTTGAAATGCTAGGAGAAGCAAGAAGATTGATGGATGATTTTAATAAAAGATACAAACCAGAAGAAAAAGTAGTTGCAATTATACTTGGACATAATATACGACACCTATGCAAGGAGATAATTTATCATGGTGCAGATATCGTGATTTGTGCAGATCATCCAGAACTTCGATATAACCGTAACCTTCTTTATACAAAAATAATAAGCCAAATTGTAACAGATAAAACTTGCGCTGACAAAATTACTTCTTCCACCTATCATGTCTCTACCACCACCACCACCACTCCATCGTCCTTAAATCCTATTTTTAGCAAACCTAGATACATGTTTTTCTCTGCAGATGATACAGGAAGGCATTTGTCTTCTACGGTCATGGCAGAATTAGAATCTGGACTTGCATCCGATATAAATAAGCTAGTAATAAATGATTTAGAAATAAGACACGAACATAAGACAAAAGGAAAGCCCATTGTATATGAAAAGACTCTTGAAATGTATAGGCCAGACTTTTCAGGTTTTCTTTGGACTACTATACTTTGTTTGGATAATCTTAATCCCGACAATAAAAAAAAATTTCATCCACAGGCCTGCAGCATAATTCCAGGTGTTTTTTCTCGAATAGAACGAGACACAACTAGAGGAGAAAAAATAATAGACTTTGATCCAAATATATCTCAAGAAGACCTTAAAATAAAAATAATCAATAGAAGAATAATTCAAAGTAAAATTGATTTTAACAATAAAAAAACAATAGTTAGTTTTGGAAGAGGAATCAAAGAATCCCCTGAACAAAACATAAAATTGATAGAAAATCTTGCGAAAGAATTAGATGCAGAAATAGGAGTATCGTTACCTATTTCTAAGAAACCATATCCTATAAGTGAAAATCTATCCTCAACATATATGATCCCTGATCGAGTTATAGGAACAAGTGGTAGAAAGGTAAATCCTTTGTTATATTTTGCTTTAGGAATAAGTGGCGCCGTACAACATATTGCTGGAATGAAAGAATCAGAATTTGTAATTTCTGTAAATCAAGATATTGATGCACCAATAATAGATGAATCAGATATTTTAATCAAAGGAAAAATTGAAGAGGTGCTACCGCTTTTAATTAATGAGATAAAAAAACACAAAGAGAAATTGCAAATACCTCAAGGAATAGAACAATAATGGAAAAGTTTGATGTAGCGATAATTGGTGGTGGCTCTGCAGGCCTTGCCGCACTTAAGCATCTATCAAATCTTGGAAAACAAGCAATTCTTATAGAGAGCGGAAAGAAAATAGGGACCAAAAATGTATCTGGCGGTATACTATACTCTAAAAATCCTGCAGTAGGAAAGGTATACAATGTTGAAGATATTTTTGATAATTTCTTAAAGGATGCACCGGTAGAAAGGCAGATAACAAAATACATTCTTCATGCTACCTCAAAAGACAAAGTATTTTCTCTAGATATTACCCCTACCCATAATTATCAATCAAATTTTGGATATACAATTTTGCTCAATAAATTACTATCTTGGTTTGCAAAAGAGGCTTTGCAAAGTGCAGAAAATCTCGGTGGCGGAATAGTGTTGGGAGTCCATGTTAAATCAATAATCTGGAAGGATGAAAATACAATTATTATAGAAACAGATGAGCTTGAGCCATTTCAAGTAAAAGCAGTTATTGCTGCGGATGGAGTTAATTCCGAAATAGCACAGATGACAGGTGCTCGAAGTAAATTTACATCATCTGAACTCTATCAAGGAGTAAAGGTAGTAGTAAAATTGCCTGAGGGATTGATGGAAGAAAGATTTGAAATATCAGAAAATGAGGGAGCTGCCCATCTTTTTGCAGGAGATATAACACTAAATCATATTGGTGGGGGATTTCTTTATACAAATAGAGACACTCTTTCAGTTGGCGCGGTTTATCACTATGATTCTCTAATCGAAAATCCTGTAGAGCCAAATGAACTTGTTAATGCATTACTATCAAATCCATTTGTAATGGAATTAATAAAAGATGAAGTTCCAAAAAGCAAAGATAGTTATAAAAATCTTTCAAAAGAAGAAGAACTTCGAGCACGCTTTAAATCCAATAAATTAATCAAAAGTTGGAAAGATCTACATCAAGTATATTACTCTTCATCAGGGGTTAGTGAACTTTTAGCAAGTGGTCTTTACAAAACAAAGGATGAGATCAAGAATAAAATCGATTCGATACATAATGAATTAGTTTCAAAATATGATATAGAATTTGAAACAAATTATGTTGAATTAGAGTATAGTACCAAATTAGTTCCTGATGGAAAGCGCGGTAGAATGAAGAAACCTTATTATAAAAATATATTATTTATCGGTGATGCTGCTGGTCGGGGCATATTCTTAGGTCCTCGTATAGAAGGTATTAATGTAGGTATTGATGATGCAGTAAGAGCTGCAGAATCCATTTCAAAATCGATAGATCAGAATACCTTACACTCTAATAGCTTGGGTGAACGCTATAGTAAATTGGTAGAAGAAAGTCCTTATACTCGAGATATGAATGAAATTGATAAAAACTATCTTAAAACTTTTCTTGATTGCACAAAAGAATTACCTAAAGATATAATTGGACATAGATATGGAACCATTTTTAAATTGATGTCAAATAACACCTTTAGAAATATATCCATAGGACTTGCAAATAAATTAGGATATAAAAGACTTTTACCAATTCTTGAATCAAATAACACTTATACCGATGTTCCTGTTGAGATTGCAGAGAGAGCAGGCAAAGATTTACAGAAAAGTTATTCTATTGCTATTCCTACAATTGCTGAGAGAATTGCAAAACTAAATTATAATGACGATTCATTATCTCA
Organism: uncultured Nitrososphaeraceae archaeon; assembly: GCA_963838615.1. Classification (GTDB taxonomy): domain Archaea; phylum Thermoproteota; class Nitrososphaeria; order Nitrososphaerales; family Nitrososphaeraceae; genus Nitrosocosmicus. The sequence goes on along the minus strand of CAWISD010000012.1, from coordinate 29,509 downwards.
CATCAAAGTTTTGAATTCACAAAGTGATTTTATGAAAAAAATGGTTACTCTATGTCCTACTAAATGTTACAGTATTGAGAATGAGCGAGTAATGCTTCAACACGAAGGATGTATAGAATGTGGAACTTGTGCAAAAGAAACAGAATGGAAGCATCCTAGAGGAGAAAAAGGAATAATATTTAAATATGGCTGATGCTAACGATATTAAATTCAGTAGAACGCATACTAGACATTATCAATGTTTACTCGTTATCCATCTATTGATTTAGTATATTAGGTAATAATCCTTTATCGAAAATAAAATCAAAAAATAGTTTCTTGATAGAACGAGTTGTAATATGATTCAAGAATAATGTCAATTGCAAGTAAATCTAGAGTCCATCATACAATAATTTATTTAAAATTTCAATAATTGATTTGACATTGAATATTTTTTTTTCGATCAAAAAGGTCAAAGTTTTTATCGAAAACTAAATTTATAATCTTTGCTCCTTTAAAGTTATCAGTTGGAAGGCAAATTCCGAGAAAATATAAAAATTGGTTCTCTGGTAAAAGTGATAAAAAAAGTTGACCAAAAAACAGGTATTATAACTGAAGGCATAGTAAAAGAGATATTAACTAACTCAAAATCTCATCCTCATGGAATCAAAGTCCGATTAGAAAATGGGGTAATTGGAAGGGTTAAAGAATTAGGGCATGATCCAAAGACAAATAATTGATACAGCAAAGTATAAACACATTTGTACAAAATATCATTTTTGTGATTTTTATACAAAAGCATACTTGTTGAATAAACCAATTTTCACAATTACTAGATGAATTTAATTATAATTCCTTATTTGTAAATTGGTATTTGTATAATATTAATTACAATTTCATCATAACATAACAATCTACATGAGTATCCAACAAAGTATAAGAGAAATAATATCTTCTGGAGCCAAATATCTAATGAAATACCATAAAAGATGATAGTAACTATTGTTTTTCATCTTCTCAATTAGACAAGATTTAATCTAATATAAAAAAATAACAATAATTATAATTATTTAAAATATATTATATATCAATAGTTATGGCAGGAAGAAAACATGATTTTAGTATCCTAATGGTTTGCACAGAGTATCCACCGATGCAAGGAGGTATCGGAAGGTATGTATATAATTTGGTTAAGTCATTGCGCTCAAAGGGAATTGAAATTAAAGTTCTTTCTAATTCTGATGGAAAAGGAGATTATAATGGATTATCGCCTTTTAGTAAAAATAATTCAGAAATATTATTTGAATTGGTACAAAAAATACGTCCTGATATTGTTCATATACAACATGAACAAGGACTGTATAATTTTGAAATCGACCCTTTATTCCCATCCAGAACAAAAACAGGATTAGACAAGTTTTATTCGGTTAGTAAAATACCAATAGTATCAACATTTCATACATCTTACAAATTCAAACAATGGATGCAATCTATCCTTATAAATGGAAAAGACACATTACATTTAAGATATTTGTATGAATATTGGAAACATTTAATCAACTATTCATCTTTTCAAAGAACAAATTATTATGCAATGTCTAAAAGCTCTGCAGGAATAGTCTTTTCTAATTACATGGCAAATCTAGTTCCAGGCAGCAGAGTAATATATCATGGGTCTGAACCATTTCAATCTGGCGATATTGAGCAAGAAAAAGCAAGAAAAATGCTTTCGCTCCCTGAAAATGACCGAATTATATTGGTACAGGGATTTTTAACTGCATCAAAAGGTTGGAACATTATAAAAAAAATGCATATACCTGATGGTTGGAAACTAGTAATAAATTATTCTAAAAATCATTATAATAAACAAATAATTAATCTAAAATTAAATAACAAAAAAAATATAATCAATTTAGAAAAAGATTATCTTACTGAAAAAGATTTATCTACATTATTTTTTGCATCCGATATTATCTTTTTACCATACAAAGCAATATCAGGATCAGGAACTATGTTTGATGGTTTAGGACATGGAAAGCCATTTTTAGCTTCAAATACATGGATTCTTTAAAGAATTTTCAAAACTTGATTTAGGAATAGTTACTGACAGAGATACTAGTAGTTTTGAGAAAGGTTTAGAGATAGTTGATAAAAACTATAATACATTAAAATCAAATGTAGACAAATTCCGTAAAAAATTAAAATGGGATGTTATTGCGGAACAACATTTAGATGTTTATGAAAACATCCTTAATAACAAAAAAGTTAAAGATACCAATTTAATAACTACATCAACAAAGGTCCCAGGAAAACCAAAGGGGTCCTGTTCACTTAAGGCATAATTCCTTATTATGATAATCTACAAATAGATTCAACCAATTAATCACATGTTTTAGTTTACATTTCTTCTTTTTATTATTCTATAAATTAGATTATAATTTTATTTTGTCACAATACTGAACTTAAACTATGTTTTAAATATATTTACGAAAAATAATAAAATGAAATATATTTACAAATTTTATGTTACTATTATTCTTTTTCGTTATCGTTTTTATGTGATGCTTTTCCACCTTCACTAGCCACTCTTTGTCTTGTTTCTTCATCTGCAGCTTGTAATCCTCTCTTCTCATGAGGTGCTTCTCCACCTTTTTTAGCAACTCTTTCTCGTGTTTCTTCATCTGCAGATGCTAATCCTCTATTCTCGGTATTATCATTATCATTATTTTGTACCATTGTGCACTTTATTGTTTAACATAGTATATAACTAAGAGATATCTAAATAAATTTCCTCTAGGTAAAATTTTTTGATCTAAAGTAGATGATATGAAGGTAACAAATCAACTCCTTTAATGCATCTCCATAGATTGAAAAAATCTATATTAGATTAATTTTTTCAGTTAAATCCTCTACACCTAATTGTTTTTCAATTGTAAAACTATATCGGTATATCAGGTCAAGTTTGAATGGTCTGCCCGCACCTGTTTCTCTTTCTCGATATTTTTTGGACAAACGTTGAATTTCATGTTTAGCATATCTTTTTGTTATCTCTTTATCGTAAATATTGTCAAACTGTTGTACTGTCAAGCCCGTGAATGATTTAAAAAGCAGTAGTTTTCGGGATAACCTGTCATACGAAAGCAATGAGAGAACAAGAATTTGATTAATTGCTGATCATATAACTGTTTATACTGATTATGCAAGAGATCTAATGAATACTACTTAAAAGATCAAAAATCTGTGTATTTTAAATAAAGTTAAGAATTTAATATAACTCTATAAATCGGAGTGTTTCGATATTTAGAAACCTTTTTTGTAAAAACTATATTTGACTTTATTTTTTAAACATTTTATAATTAAATGCAAAAATTTCTGCTAATATTATAAAGTCATAGAAATCTTGACGATATAATTTATTAATTTTCTCGTATAGATTATAAAATATAATACTTTTTTTTAAATGATCTTAAAATTGCAAAATAATAAAACTGAATTTTTTTAAAAATAAATAAAAGTTATTATTATTTTTAAAATTAAAAAAATGGAATTATCTATTTTAAGGGGTGTCCATTTGCATCCGAACCCTTTGCTCCTTTAAACTCATTGTCATAGCAACTTGTAACATCGGAAAGTGAAAGTTTTCCGTGATTATTTGCAGCATTGATAATACAGTTTTCATATTTTGTTAATGCATGTGCAGAATCAATAAATGCTACTGGAATTAGTATGGCAAAAGCAATTGCAAAAGCAACAATGCTCAAAGTCGAAGAATTCCATTTTTTTGCAGATTTTATTTTATTTATTTTATTTTCCATATTATTCTCACTTACTCATTAATGTTTGACATTCTTATGAAAGCAGCTAATTACTTCATTTTTTGTAGGCTCATGTTTAAAGTAGGAAGATATACCCGATTTACCTTCATTGGAGTGTACTGCATGATGAATACAACTAAAAAAGTGAGGTATACTAGAGTCTACTGCTGAACTTCCGGTATGAACTTTGACTAAAGGTACAGCCTTAGAAAAAGCGCTGTTTACATAACTGAATGACAGCAATAACCCAAAAGAGGTTACAATGGTTATTATATATAACATATTGCTGAATTTATTTATAGCCATCAAGGTTTATTGCCACTAATCCTATTTATCAAGTACTAGCATTTATTTCTTGTAAAATTTACTTAATCATTTTTTCTAAAAATAAATCTCAAATTTTTTTAATTTTAAATTCAAAACACATGATATAATAAAAATAAAGAAATTTCAGCATAAATGTATTATTCAATCTCTTTTTTATCAACTGTTATTCCAAATTTCAAAACACCAAAGTAATTCAAGATGGATATATCAAAAATATGTCAATATAGCCCATTTTAAAGAACAATGAGATTTACTCTTACTAAAATTAAAATTTCAAATATTCTGTAACATTCAATGTCTACATTTTCAATTGCCATCGTTATTAAATAAGGAAGAATTTTATGTTTTTACTCGAACATAAAAACAAATTCAAATTCAATTTTAAACTTACATATCTAAATTATACAACTTTATTTTAATACGCTATAATACGATAAAAAATTTATTCCTATGAGTAAAAATAGTTGAAACACTGCTTTTAGTTCCTTTAGAGATTGATATTTATCGATATTTTCGGTTTGGCTTATTCCCAGTCAAACAATTTATTATATTTGCTGATAAAGTGTATGATAATTGTGTTTTATTATTAAAATAATGTTTTGACAGACATAACAAAGCCTTTGATAATAATTGCGATAGTTTTTAGCAAAGCCAAATATATTATATTTTATTTTTTATCCCAAATATTATATATCTATTTATTTATAAATACGGATATGCATCAACTAATCGAGTTCCAATATAGCACAGTAAATGAATTTGTAAGGCAGGTTTTGGAGGGTAATGTACTATCAACCATTGAGGATAATTATGGTGAATTAAATAACTTGTATAAAAAAATCAATGAATGGATTAACAAAAGCTATGAAAATGATTTTGATTTTAATAATGATGAAAACTTAAAGCAGATTACCAAAGACATATTTGATCAAATTATTTATTTGCGCTTAACCGGTAAATTAACAGGTATTTTATCATTGCATAAATTTGGTAAATCTTAATATTATTTTCTTATCACAAGCAAATAATAATATTATTTTATAGATAAACTATTATTACAATTTTAACAATTTATGAACAAACCTTTAAGTTTATTATTTGTTTTTCTAATAAAGATGGATAAAATTGCTAAAATAATTATTTTGATTGTTATAATACAATATTAGGAATCTTATTCTTTGTGATCGTCACCCGTTACTAATCCTTTTACCTTATCTACTGTACCAGAAATAGTATCTGTAATAGTGTCTTTAACTTGCCCTGCTGTTTCTTTAACTTGCCCTGCTGTATCTTGATCTGTAACATAATCCACCTTAGCACCTCTTTTTTCTTCAAATGATTTTAATTCGGAAATAGAAACGTTTAAAATAATTTGTGCCCCATCGTAGCCTTCAATCTTGGATTTAGGTATAACATATATATGATCATGCATCACACCCTTTTCTACCAGTATAGAATCGTCTCTTTCACCAATTATATTGCCACATGCTTCTCGATCTGTTGTGATTACACCCTTTTTAGATTTTATTGCTTCAGAAAAATCAATAGATGACATACTATTCATTTATTTTTATTTTATAAAAGCTTTTATAATCTAATTTGAAACTTTTATATTTCTACAATAAATTATGATTTGATCCAAGGAAATTTGTCAGATTGGCAATAATCTGATAGATATATACATGTACAATAATTCTTTATCTTTTTTATATTATTTCGATTTAATTCTATTTGATTGTTTTAAAATGAAATTACAAAAAATTCAACAGATTCTTTCGTATATTATGCTCCATTTCTTTTTTTTTAGAAGAATACTCCTAAAAGCCTTTTGTTATACCATTGACAATTTGTATAGTTTTTCCATGATCCATTGATCAATAGAAAATGAATATTATATAAGTTTTAAAAATTTACGTTTGAAGGTATAAAGATTCTACACCATTGACTAAAATAAGGTATTTGGTATGAATTTTGGTTAATTTAATATATAAAGATAAAATATTATTAAACAGAACAAAAAAAAATTTATGGAATGGATCTACTGTAGAGTTTTCCTTCCAATGCTAATTTGTACATTTCTGCTACATAGGGGTTCCTTGCTGGAGTTTCTGCTCCCAATTCTACCAAACGTGCGTATACTCTGACCACATAGGCTAAAGCACCCATAAAGGCTACTACTACACCCATGTTAAACATCCAATGGTTTGGTACTGAGAATATTTCTTCTACAAACCAAAAGTGCCACAATTCATTGATACCGATTGTGAACATGGTTGCTAGGTAACCAATAATGGTTATCTTAAGGCCGGTATTCATTGAATTGCCTGGTCCTCTTAATGCTGGAACTCTTCTATCATACATTGCAACAAATCCCCAACCTAATGGGAGTGCAATAAAGTGGCTGTATAACCACCAGTGTGCAGGTGTAAATGCACTGTCTCTAATGGCTGTCTGGTGCAATGATCCATCAACAAAGTTATCAACTTCTACTGATGCAGCGATTGAACCTAACATTATAACCATTATGTATATTTTTTTTAGTCTTTGAATCTCTACTTCTTTTGGAATTAATGCTGGCATTTGGGCCATGTTTCTTCATATTTACTTACTCTTTATATTATATAAAGTAGATATTATGATATTTACAAGTAAATATACAAAAAATCAAAATAATATTATCTTAATACTAGTAAATTAGAAATATAATAGCAATAAAATGTATTTTAAAAATATTATTGAATTTATCTGTAGTGATTAACATTGATGTATATCATATAATAATATTAATAATTATTAGATATTTTCAACTTTAAGAAAAAGGCATAATCAAATAAGGCCAATATTTTGCAATATTCCAATTTGACTAAGGACTATGATTTCCAAAAAATATTATTATAATGTGGATATAAAAAGAATCGCCAATTATGGCGCTTATAGATAGTAAAAAAACTCAATAAATCCTTTCATTGTAGTAGTTGTATAATTGTTGATATCGATCGCTATTTATTTTTTTATTAAATTGTTATTTATTTCAAATTTTACAAAATATACACCATTTTTACCATATTATTCAATCATGACTATTTATTTTCGTCCAGTAGTTTATTTTTTAAATTTTATTTATTGAGCTATAATATTGTCAAAATAAAACAGATCATTTTATAATAATTCTTTTAATTTTTCTTTTTTTATATTATCCTATTAATTTGATTAAAAAAAATTAAGAAATATCAAAATCATTAAACAAAAAAAAGATATTAAACATAAGACAGCAGAAAATAACCGAAAGTGAATCCGACAGAAGAATTATTGAAAGAGCACATAATTATCAGAAGAATAAGGAATATAACACAAAGGTGTTCGGATGTCCTATATAATAATATAGATGTACCGTTTGAAGATATTGAAATTATTACTGTTGTGATGAATGAATTTATTGACAATTTCCATAATTTTAAAGAAGAGAAATCTTATTTCCCAGTAACTAAAGATAAAAATGATAATGCAGAAGATATAAGAAAATTTTTAATAGAGCACGAGCTAGGTCGACGAATTGCAAACATGTTAATGAAAGAAGTTCACAAGTGGAAAAAGGGTGTAAATGCTAGAGAGCCAATTGCAAGATTTTTAAAATCTTATTCCGTATATATATCTGATCATACAGGTAAAGAGGACAAATTCTTTAATAAAATCTTGTATAACAATGAACTTTTGGGATCAGATAATAAAATACTCGTAGAAGAATTTATCAAATGTAGCAAATCAGTCGGAGGACAAGAAAGAATAAAAACAATGTTAGGATTAATAGATTACCTTGAAAAATTAGAATGGATGAATTTTAAAACTAATTGAAATAATCTTAAATAAATAATAACTATGGATTTAATTATTCTAAAGTACTTATTCAATTAATTGGATACTGGGTCGGTGGATGATATAATTAATTATCTTAAAATATCTTATCCCGAAAATGAAAGCATTTTAATTGGATGTAGAATTGGATCTTGCAATTACTACGAATGTTGCGAATATGATATTATTGTTTTAGATTCAAAAAATGAAAATAGTAAGGGTAATAAAAAATACAAATATAATTTATTTCAACTATATGATAAAAAGTTGAAGATTATGTTATACAATAAAGAAAATTTTATCCAAAATACAGAGTTGAATTTCCAAGATTATATTAATTTAACAAATTCTTTTTTTAAAAGTAATATGAAGGATTATTTCAAAGAGAAAAAATATTACAACCAAAAAAATTTTAGAATTCTAACAAAGAGAAAATTAGTACAATTTGCTTTAGATTGTACCAGTATCAGTAAGCAAATTTTAAACGATACATTAAATCAAAATTTATCATCATTTTATCTCAAAATGTTGTCGTTTAATGCATTAGAAGTACTGATACAATTGTTTCTTAATAGTCATCCAAGTCCATCTCATTTAAAATACCAAATGAATGCAATTAGAGATAACAATCCAAAAATTAAATACCATGTCGACCTTGTTTCAGAATATCTTCAACTAGAAAGATCCAATATTTCCACCATAACTAGAAGTGAAAAATCAATAATGTTTTTATTGGAACACAATAATTGTCATCATCTAGAAATCGAATTATTCAAGGCTAAATTAAATTTTTTTAGAACAAAGTCTATGTATGTAGATGCAAATTTATTAATACATAGTTTCATAAAAAGACAAAATTTTAGTAAAAATTATATAAATAACTATAATAAATTATTAAACTTTATCTTAGATATCCAAAACAAAGAAAAAATCACATTATTAAAAGAATTGGATTTGCTTTTTAATACAATTAAAAATTTTATTAAAAATAGTTATTGAATAACTATTGCTTGTTCTAATTCTTGAGGCTCAACACTTTTGTTTCTTGCTCTAAGTTTAGCTTTATATTTCAAATTCCTTGGTTTAGTTCTTAGTCTATATCCACAGCAGGGACACCATAAACCATCCCATTTGATAAAAATTTCGCATATTTGGCAGCGCTTTTGACCACTAGCATAACGCCCTGATCCTACGGGCTTTTGAGCTTTATGTCTTATACATATTCCTTTACATGTCATTCTGAAAACTATTAAAGCTCGCTGTTGTTCTATTTAAACATTTATAACTATCAATTATTACTATTAAATACCAATTTTATGAAGAAAAAAATAAGGTTTAAGAAACTGAGATATTAGTTACCTTAAATTGCTCATGCATCAATATGTATTCATCTAATTTCATTCTAATATCATCAGCATTTGTATCATCCATTCCAGACAAGCCAGTTTTAAAACTAATTTTGTTTCCAGAAATTTTTGGATCAGAAACTTCCATATCAGCATAAACATTAGCAAGCTCATTAACCCATTCTTGTGCTTCGTTTGCATTCAAACCTTCTGTATCAATATTTACATTAAACATCTTGGTCATCTAATACCACTGTTTTTTTTCTATTAAGGATGTTAATAAAGTTGACGCAACTTGATGGTGTTCAAATATAAATTTCATTTTTTTTCTTCAAACCCCCAGTGTTTCATTATCTCTTTTTCAAATTTTTTTGCTTGCTCGTCACTAAGAGGTGAGCCGCAATTTTTACAAGATGGAACAACTTTCATTCCATATAATTTAAAATCAACATCATAAAAATGAACTTTAGTACAATTACACATATTATAATTTATAATAATTGAAATACTAATTTATTTTTATTGAAATATTAGAAAAGATAAATTAGTAGATTATAAACATTTAAAGAGTATCTCATCCTATTTTATACAATTACAAATGTTACATAAAAAATCAGAAAAGAAAATAATTGCATTTTTTCTAATTTTTACACTTGGAACAATGGCATTACAAATTAATCACTTTATGGGAACCGTAAATGCACAATCTGATAATAATTGGTATGTAGGAAAAGGAGTCAAACCTAACACATACTATACATATCAAATACAAAATGAAGATGTAAATCAAGGTCAACCATTTACAATGACTATTTATTTCAAAGATTACAATGCTACTGGCAAATACTGGAACGTTCCTACTTTTGTAGTAGATAAAGGTCAAGTATTCAATGGAACATTACATCTAAGTGACCTTGATATGACCGCTTTAGGATCTTCACCAATTCCACAAAACATGGTCCAAGTATAGAGGTGGATATGCAACATCATTGGACTGGTTATCAGCATATGTACCAAAACCAGGTCAATCTCTCAGCTCTGCTATATTGGGGTAAAATTGGTTCTATAGGTGGCTCTCAAATTGCTCCTGCAGGTTCAGCTAAAGTAACAACACCAGCAGGTACTTTTGATACAACAATAATACAATATCATAAAGGAGTTGATAATAATATCTATATAAATAAGGATATGCCTTTTCCAGTTAAAGCATTAACCTATGCAGAATAACAACAGGTAATCCACCAATACAATATTCTGTTGAATTACAAGCTACGGGAACAGGACAACCTCCGATACCTAAATCTCATCTTCAAATTCCAATACCACCATTAACCCTTACTACACCAAGGGGTACTTATCATGTAGAATTATTGTGGACTCCAACTGTACTTAAAGCAGGTCAAGATACCAAATTTGGTGTAGTTATTACTGATCAAAACAATAATCTTGTTCCAAATTCTTCCTATGATTTCAAAGTACTGACAAAGATAATAAGGTTGTAACAGATCTTAATAATCAACATGCTACCGGATGGAACAGGAAAAACCACTTTTAAATTTCCAACACCTGGATTATACCATATTAAAGTTAGTGTTCTAACGTCAACTTCAGTCGTATGAAACAGATTTGTTCTGCAGAATTTGTTACCTTCGATTTGATCGTCACTTAAATCAAAGTTATTTTCTTTTTTAACAAATACTAGTATTCATAATATAATTTTTATTTATTATTTGTTAAAAGGTCGATTTGAATAAACATTCAATAGTAACCAATTACAAAATTTTTCAACATCTTCGTCAATTTTTATCCATAAATGGAAAGATCCGGGTAAGATTTCAATACGTGATTTATTTTTATCATTGAAAACTATTTTTATGCCTTCTTTTCCTTCATACATATAGGCATCAATAACCGTTGCATTTTTAAAGAAATTTTAGCTTCTTGTTTAATTTGTTCTCTTGGAATAGGAAATACTTTTCTAAATTTATCTATTACAATACTAATATTCTCTTTTCCATAATCATTTGTACTCTATATTTTACTTGAATTTGGAAAGTGAATTTCAAGTTTTAGATTATATCTTGAACCAACAAAATTTGATAATTCATTTAATTTGTAATATACCAAAGTAGGATTTTTTTTCAAGCGTTGTTTTAAAAAATTCTATATTGCTATTTATGTTATTTGATAAATCTGTAATTAATAGATGTAAATTCATTCATTCCTATGATGTTCCAATTTTATTTGGTATTAAAGTTTAATAAATAAGTTAAATAAAATCATATAATATCATATCATGTTTGCTTCTGATAATGATTCTGAAAGAGCGACAAGTATAGAGGATTATCAAAATACATGTACTGATTTTATTAGTGATCTTAGTAAAGATTATAAAGAATGGATAGATCGATATAAACTCTCCCAAAACGAAGAAAATTACTAGGAAAGCAAAAATAGATGAAATTGTAAAATTGACTAACGAATTTATTTTTAAATTTGGAGATACTATAAAAAAAATCGATATAATAATGAATGATGGAATTAATAAAATGGCCGAAAATACTGCAGGATATCCTTTTAAATTTGATATTTCTGTAAATAATAAAAGTAGATATATAATTCATGATAAAAATTCGATAAAAGTAAGTCTTCAAGCATTTCCAAGACCTGGAAGACAAATCAGAATATGCAATTATGACAAGGATCAAATTTTTTTAATAAGTTCTATTAATCCTGTTGATTTTAATTATAGTAATACAAGTTTTGAATCATCCGATTTGCTTGATGATTATATTATTATTAAAACCCAAAAAGTTTGAATCAATAGATGTTATATCTATTACAATAAAAACAGAAGAAATCGAAAACAATGTAATCATGGAAAGCCGCGGGTATACATCTCTAATTGTTTTAAAATAAACTAGTAAATTTAATTATTTCAATTTATGACCCAATTTTCAAATCTGGCGTACAAATAGAACGTAAACATTCTGTTGCAGATAATATTGCCAAATAGCTTGTTTTTGGATTTTCTACGCTTGGTTTATTGATAACTTTTATTGTAAACTCTCCAAATTTCCACTTTACATTTATTTCATGAACATTGTTATATTCATTCGGATCAACTATTACCTTTACATTGGTTCTTTTAAATCCTATACCTGCCAAACTTATTAAAGCAGAAACATTCACATTGGATGGAAATTGCTTTATAGCATCATCTGCATTTCCATCAAAAATTATTTGTTTTTTGTTTATTTCATCTATATTTATATTGTTGTTCAAAAAGAATGGGGCACCTTTTAATGATTTATTGTTCTTTGTTGTAATTAATGTAATTGATTCGATATGGTTTTTGATGCTTCTTATGATATCAATTCCACCAATCGCCCCTGAGGGTAGAAAGACATTATTAGATTTTACTTTTAAAAATTGAATAACCTCTTTATAAAAATCATAATCAGAAAATACCCCTATGCTCATTATCATCATATCTTTTCCTTTTCTGAGAATATCAAGCACATAGTTGGAAGCTGCATTGATGGATGCAGATTCCACAACCAAATCTATTTTTTTGAAATGAGGTGATTCTATAAACTCTATAAAATTGCTGAAAACAAGGGGTTTATTTTGTAACTTTTCATAAATATTTTTTAATTTTTTTTGATCAATGTCAAAAATAATAGATAATGAACAATTAGGAATTATTTTATTATCAATATTTTGAGCCAATTCACTCCCTATTGCACCGCAACCAATTATCGCTATTTCTTTATCCAATATCTATTTGATATATTATATTTTATTATTTATTAATTTATATATTAGTTCATCCTCAAATTTTTTCTTATCATTCTCAGTTATCTTTATTTTTTAGATAATTTTCAAATCCGATCTTGTTTAAATTTTCATTTGTTGACAGTATCCTTTGCTCCATTTGTTTTTTAAATTCTTTTATTTTTATTGACAAGTTATTTGAATATGTGGATAGAATTGAACAAGCAAATAGTCCAGCATTTTTAGCACCATTTATAGCCATGGTTGCAACAGGTATACCTGGTGGCATTTGTACTATAGATAACAGAGAATCTATTCCAATTATTGAAGATGGAGATTTAATTGGAACACCTATTACAGGTAACGAAGTTAATGAGGCTACCATACCCGGTAAATGTGCAGACCCACCAGCTCCTGCGATTATTACTTTTATTCCTCTTTGCTCTGCATTTTGAGCAAAATCAAACATGTATGCAGGTGTTCTATGTGCGGATACAATTTTGATTTCATGAGGTATATTAAATTCATTTAAAACTACTGATGCTTCTTTCATGATATGAAGATCAGAATCACTACCCATGATAATACTAACAAGTGACAAGGTTGTGTTTTGTTTTATCTAAATATTTAAATATATTTTGGAGAGTATTTATTGTGATTCTTCACTTAGGTAATTTCTACTATTGTTTAGACATAGGAGATAAAATTCTTTGAGCTAATATACGTGTCTTATAAAATTAAATAAAATGATTTATTTTATAACCAATATCACAATTAGTAATATTTTAACTTCAAATTTATTCGTAGATAATACAATACTCTAGGTAGGTTTTCTATATTAATCGGTGATCAAATTATATATATGAGGCATGGTCATAATTCCATATCCCTTATCTTTATCCTATTACCATGTCACCTCACAGTTCCAAGCATATATTTTATTGATTTTGGATTAGATTTATCCTTCTTACAGTTATAGTATACCATTTTTTGATATAGTAAAACAGATAAGAGTACAATTGCAGATACAGTATGAAATCCTCGTACTGGTAATTGGTCTATCCTAAAAACTGATTTTATGTGATCTATCAAGGAGGGTTCGATGGATATCCTTCTACGGCTATAGATAGACTGCCTATTTCAGATTCATAAAAGTATACATGCTCAAGCCTCTTTTTGGAAGTACTTTTGTATCTTTTAACAGGACAAATCAGGTCTATTCCCAATGTATTTTTACTATGTTCATACAGTTTCTTAGCATCATACCCAGGGTCAGCTATTGTGTACAATACAGATGGTAAAGAGAAAACAAAAGAAGAAGATGTTAAAGGAACGTACATACATATCTTGTTGTCTGGAATATTAGCAGTAGTAGTTACATCTGCTGCTGTTAGAGGTACTACAAGATCTCCTATTGCTGTTGTAGATGTTAGATGTAGTTTATATCCGAAAATCCATCCTTCTTGGTATGACTGTAGCCCCACCATCTTGCATCTGTATCGATGCCAGAACAAGGTACTATACCTTTTTCCATGGATGATTTATGCCATACACTACCTTTTGCTTTTAGGAGAGTACTCTGTCTACTGCTGTTATAGAAACGTCTGCTAATCCTTCTGTTGCAACAAACAGATATCCCATTGTTGATATCCTTTCTTTTATATCTGTAGTAGAAATAGTCTTCAACCGTCTGTCAAACGTACGTCTACTGCTAGGTATTTTTACAAGACCACAGGCTAATGCTAGTTTGTGGTTATACCGACAGTTCATGTTAAGAAAAGTATGTAATGCGTTGTTGGAATCCAGTCGAAACCATCATATCCTTACAATAAAACATCTTAGAATTACTGTTGATAGAGAATACACATAAGGTCTGCCACGTTTCCTCCTTGGTACACTAGGCCATGGTATATAATTTATCAAATACAGAACATAAAAGGATGGATTCCTTTAATCTATCAAGAGCTAATCTTTGGAACAGTTATATTCAAAATCATATCTCAAGGGTTAGCTTTAAGCTGTTGTAAAATATATCGAGATAATTTGAATTATGACCAAGCCTCAAATAAATAGAATATTCTATTATATTATAAGAAGCATTCTTAATTATGCAATAGATACATAATATTAAAACAATCAGAAATCATCTTTAATTTTATGTTATAATTTGGATACCCTGCAAATATTCAAATACGTTGAAATGAATTTATAAATTATGGGAAATCAAAACGTACTTCAAGTATCCTCTAGTAACTGGGATTCAGAGGTACTTAAATCAGAAAAACCAGTATTTGTAGACTTTTGGGCAGAATGGTGCGGTCCATGTAGAATGGTAGGTCCAGTTGTAGAGCAAATTGCACAAACACATTCAGATAAAATCAAGGTAGTCAAACTTAATGTAGATGAAAATCAAGACATTGCAATGAAATATGGCATTCAATCGATTCCTTCATCTGATGGTTTTTAATAAAGGTAAAGAAGTAAATAGAACTATTGGTGCAGCACCTAAAGACACATATCTAAAATTCATCAACGATTCTCTATCAAAATAAAATATTTAAGTTATAAATAATTAGGATTTATTAAAGAGCATTAATAACCTTCACTATCGGATAATTTTTAATTGGATAAATCAGAGATTCTTAATATTTTTTCATCAAATTATGAAAAATTCTATAAAGTATCACTATTTGATAGATTAGGATTCAAAGACAATCTTGTATTATTGTGGCAAATTTTATTGGTCTCTTTCTCAACGCTTCATATTGTCCAGATCATGAAAATTATTCTTTTATTGGAAATCCACCTACTTCAAAACGATTAAGCTATATTCAAACTTGGGAAGAAACAAAAAAATATTTTGAAAAAAATGGACATAAAATAGTAAACCGATATCCTGTTGTATGCAGATGGAGAGACGACCTCTATTACACAATTGCTTCGATAGTTGATTTTCAACGTATTGTTGAAAACAAAGTTGTTTTTGAACTACCTTATAATCCACTTGTTGTTCCTCAAATGTGTCTTCGATTCAATGATATAGAGAATGTCGGAACAAGTGGTCGTCATTATACTTCCTTTTGTATGGTCGGTCAGACATGCAATGCCGATAAAGAAGGAGGATATTGGAAAGACCGATGTATAGACCTTAGATTTTGGCCTTCTTGTAAATGTTCTTGGAATTTCCTCCTAGTGAAATAACTTTTGTTGAGGATGTTTGGCTTGGTGCCGGAGCTTTTGGTTGCTCTTTAGAATATTTTGTAAGAGGTTTGGAATTAGGAAATGCAGTGTTTACTGAATTTGAAGGTTCAGAAAAAAAATATCATACAATGAAAAACAAAATAATTGATATGGGTGCAGGTTTAGAAAGATTTTCATGGATTACAAATGGAACACCAACAAGTTATGATTGTACTTTTGAACCTGTTTTAAAAAATATTTACAACATTTTAGGTTTAAACCACTTTTCTTCTTTAGATAAAAATAATTATGAATCAGAATTACTTGCTAATTACTTTAGTAGAGTATCATCAAAACTTGGTTCTAATACGGATATAAACTTGATAAAAAAACAAATTTCCCAAGAATTAAAAGTAGAGTTTGAAAATCTTCAAAAGATAATTGTTCCATATGAATCATTATTTACCATAGTTGATCATATAAAAACCTTAATTTTTGCTATAAGCGATGGTTCATTACCCTCAAATGTAGGAGGGGGATACAACCTTAGAGTATTACTTAGACGTTCGATATCATTACTTGCAAAATTGGGTTTTAACTTGAAAATTTCTGATATAGTAGATATGCATATTGATCACCTACAAACATTATATCCAGAATTAAACTATTTTAGAAATGATATTTTTACCATTTTAGATATCGAATCCAGGCGATTTACCGAGACACAAAGCAGAATTAATACTATTTCCCATAAAATAAAAAAAGAAAACAATAAATTAGAGATAGATGATTTGATAAGACTGTATGAATCAGACGGTATTACTCCAGAGTATCTGGTTGATATGGGATTGTTAAATTCTGTACCTTCTAATTTTTATACAAGACTATCTGAATTGCATTCTTCAATTCATTTAACTAAAAAAGATAAAAATGAAATAAATATTCAAGATGATCTTGATTTTGAATCTATTGCAAAAACAAAATTAATTTATTATGAAGATCCAACCAAATTTATATTTGAAGCAAAAATAATAAAAAAAATTGAAAGTAATTTAGTAATTCTAGATAAAACTTGTTTTTATCCTAGAGGTGGTGGCCAAGAACCTGATTTTGGATACATTGGAGCGTTCAAAGTAGACAATGTTATAAAAATTAAAGATATAGTGTTACATCATACTATTGAAAATAATAATTTACAGGAAGGTGATTTGGTTAACTGTATTGTAGAAAAAGAACGCCGTATATCTATAACCAAAAACCATACATCTACACACATTATAAATCACTCATCTAGAAATATTTTGGGTTCATGGGTTTGGCAAAATTCTGCATTTAAAGAAGAAAAATACGCCCGGCTGGATATAACACATCACTCTGCATTGAACAAAACAGAAATTCAAGAAATAGAAAAAAAGGCAAATGAGATAATTGGAAAAAATCTTCCAGTTCATATAAATATTTTTGATAGAGGAATAGCAGAACAAGATTATGGTTTTAGAATTTATCAAGGGGGTGTGGTCCCTTCTAACAATGTTAGAATAGTCAACATTGGAGATGTAGATATAGAAGCTTGTGGTGGAACGCATGTTTTTAATACAGGGGAAATCGGATTTATCAAAATTTTAAAAACTGAGAGAATTCAAGATGGAGTAGTCAGGATTGAATTTGTATCGGGTCTGAATGCACTTAAACATGTTCAAAAACAAGAGGAACAAATACAGTTTATTGTTAATAGTCTTGGTACAAGTAAAGAAAAGATTTTGGATTCTTTTTCGAAAAATTTAGAAGAACTTGAAAAATCAAAGAAAAAAATAAAGAACATAATTAAAAATATTTCAAAAGTATATTCACAATATGTTTTGGATAATGCCATAACGATAAAATCTAAAAATAATCAGGACAAAATTATAAAACTGTATTATGTGATTGAAGAGGAGTTGATGAAGAATTTCATTTGATGATAGGAAAAAATGCTGTGGAGATATGATCCTCATTTGGTATATGTATCAATAATTAATAATAGGAATTCTGCAAGAGTAATAGTTTACTGCGGTAAATATTCATCAACAATCATAAATGCAGGATCTCTTGCCAAACTAGTTTCCACAGTTTTAGATGGTTCTGGAGGAGGCTCAATAAATTTTGGCCAAGGTGGTGGAAAGTTAATAGAAAAATTAAGCGAATTAAAACCAATTATACAAAGGACCATCGAAGAAAAAATAGGATAATTTCTTACTTTTTAATTAATTAATGTTTTATTTTATTTTGAAACTTGATATTAAATTTTTTTAAGGAAAAAATTATAGAGTTCTAGTCGATCTCCTTACATATTTTATATTAAATAAAATAAAGGTAATACAAGGATATAACAAACTTCTTTGTTAAAATAATTAAGACATAAGAATTAAAAAAGTAAGAAAATTATTTATTAAATTAAAATATATGATTACTTGATATGCTATACTTACTATATTTATGTTACTATTTTAAGTATGCTCATCTGAGTCTTTTAATGATTTTTTTATTTCCATAGCTATACGCCTTCCTACACCAAAAGTTTCGCCATATTTGTATTTGGTATATGGGGTGGTTGTAGCAAGGATAGGATTTCCAGGTACTCTTAGAGAAACATCATAAACAATCATATCTAAATCAAGCGTAATTACACTTTGTAATGAAAAAGGACCTATTATTCCTGGTGGGTATTCCTTTTTTGTACTTTTTACAAACTTTTCACCCATTTTAAAAACATTGTCTAATAAAGATTCGCGAATACTTGCAGGGGTATGCCCTACTTCTATATTTTGAAGTTCAATATCCATTTCAAGTTGATTTTTAGCAGGGATCGAGGTTGTATAATCATGGATATTTGTTTGCAATCTCCTTTCAATACCCAAAAATTCAGTTTCATCATCAAGAGGCGAATAGAAAAAATTAAAATTAAAATAAGTTCCGATTAAATACTGTTCTATTGTTGAACTATTTTTCAAAGATTCCTTATCAATTATTCCTTTATCTATCCTATCCTGAGATTTTTTTTTGTAATCATCATATGAATTAACAATAAAAAATGCTCGTTCTAATTTTCGCTTAGACTCTTGTACTTTAACAAATGCAGGTCCATCAATTTCCTGAGGGTTTGTATAAATTTTTGGATGAGGAATATTTGCCTTTTCCAATAAATAGTATTGATTTTTTGGCAAATTTCTTTCTTCAGCTTTTAATAACCAACGGTTACCAAAAATAGGTACATGAAAATTATTTTCTATATTATCATACCCAATATATACCGCAAAAGACCTATGAGAAATCATAAGTGTATTAAGATTTAAAAGCTTTTCTTGATTTTCTTTAAAGAGAATATCTGAAAATTTATCTACGACCATCAATTCATCAGATAGGCGTTTATATTTTAAATAAGGCAACTCTCGTCCTTTTTGGCAAATACAAACTGTTTTTAGTTTTTCATCTTTTGCCCCGTCCATTATATCTAGAGCAGAATGGCTACCTATAACGCCTACCGAAATATTTTTTAAATCATAACTATTTGTTATATAGTTATCAATTATAGTTTTAATGTTTTTCTTGCATTGAGATTGAAGTTTATCTAGCATTAAAGTACACTGTTATTATTCGCTGTTTTGTTTTTTTAATTCTGATTCGATGGCTTGTTTTAAATCCTGATCATTTTTATTAGTATAATCCACACCCAATGTTTCTGCAATAGATTCTAATTTTTCTCGATCGACTGATTTTTGCGGAGCTCGATACTGATCATTCTCAAGGGTTTTTTTTGCTTCAATTTTTGCTTTTTGAAACTCCGATGATGCTTTTCCCAAAGATCTGGCTAACTCTGGAATTCTTTTTGCTCCAAAGAAAAGTATAACAATTACAAGAATTATAATAATCCATTCTGCACCATTAACAAAAGCCATAAGAAATATCTCGCAGTCCCCATTAATAAACAATAATATCTAAAAAAGATTGGCTATTATTTCCAATAATTATAAAGTTAGTTTATAATGTTCATTGGAATATAATATATGTAATGCTTTAATAAATTATAGTCATTTATTATAAAGCATATGAGATATAATGAAGCTGCTTTTATAGGTCAAAAAAACTCAAAAGATGCACAAATAAAGCTATTCAATTACACTGGTTTTGCGATGTTGACGTATACAATAAAGCAATCTCCAGACGGAAAGGGATTTTTACCCGTTGGAGAAAAGACATTTGCAGCAAAATCACCCGTATATAATAATCAAATTATATTATATCTAACAGATGAAGAAGGTTTTGCAAAAGCTCAATCAAAACCATTGAAGATTGAAGAAGCAGAAAAATTATTTGATAAAATGTTAAAGGATGGAATTGAAAATTATAATGGACCAATAAAAACTATATAATTATCTCCGTACCTATTTTTGCATTATCAAGAATAATCTTTTTAAGATTATCAACAGAGGATTTGAAAACTACCGTTGGTAAACCAGAACGCTCAATTACTTTTAAGCTAATCAAATCCATCAAATCATATGTCCCAGCCATGGAATTTTCTACTTTTAAAATTCTGATGCAGTCTTTAACACCAATAGATTCATACATTGTTGCGCCAGGATGGGTTCGAGGATCAAAGTTAAAGATCCCATCAACATCAGTTGCATTAAAAAACTTTATCGCATTTATCTTTTCAGATATCAAAGCAGAAGTAGCATTTGTACTTTGGCCCGGATATAAACCGCCTGTAATAACTATCTTGTTTGTGAGGACTGCAGTTGAAATTTCGTCTAAATTTTGAGGAGTTAATGGAAAACATAAATCTCCAAGACCAGATATCAACAACTTTGCATTTAAATGAGATACCTGAATACCAATTAAATCAAGCCCAGACTCATCAAAACCCAATGATCTAGACAAATTAATATAAAACCTTGCAATTTTTCCACCTCCAGTAATTATTAATGGTTGATAAATTTCATTTATCTTTTTTATAACATTGATATAATCATTTAATAAATTAAAATCCGTTTCAAAATTGAAGATACTTCCACTTAATTTTATAACAATACGAGGTTTGTTCACTTTGTTTGTATGTTTTTCTTTTTCTTAATATAAATTTCATTAAATATATTGTTAAAGAAAATCGCTGAAAACATTTTCAAAATATTTTCTTTTTTCTTTAGTGGTATAAATTCGTATCATATCCAAATATCCTGTAATAGCATTTATTAAAGGAATTTTATCAAAAGATTTTTCAAATTCGGATTGTTTATCCATAATAATTATTGACGTCACCTCATCTTTTTTAGGAGCTAATGGTATTGAAGGGGCTCTAGAGATATCTAGAAATATATGATAACCAGATTGTTGATATTCATCAACTATTTGTGTCAATTTTCTAATCTGGTTATCAAAAAATACTATTTCATTAACTGCATTTTTATCAGTATTATTTGCAGTATCATTCAATTTACCTTTATTTCTTTGATTTGAAAGTAAAAAGAATTCATAAATACATTTCAAAAGATTTCTATTCTGATAATCTTTTGCCAATTTTTTAGAAAATTCAATATTATTATTATTATTATTATCATTTGATGATGAAGAAGATAGCTTTTCTAAAACCATTTCATCATGTAAAATAAAAAAATCATTTAAAGAACTGAAAGTTGTAAGGTGTTGAGATTCATTCTGGAGCTTCATGGAATTCAATAACATTACTTCACCTGATCGTACTGTTTTATGAAAATAGACTGCTTTAAACATCTGATATCTAGATATTAGCATCGATTCATATGAATACAAAGACGATTTATCTATCCCTAAATTATTGTTTGATGTAACTTCCAATGAATTTATAATTCTATGATAATCAATTTTACCATATTCAGTTCCAGAAAAATAACTATCTCTTGGAAGATAATCCATTAAATCTACGGATAATCCACCCGAAATAATTTCATTTAAAAAATTGATTTTATGTTTGCCAAAGCTTAATGAAGCTATTTCTTGTGAATCATATCCATTTTTTTTTATAATATCAGAAATTATTGTTTGTGTAATAATTTTATATCCAATACTTTCATGTGAAAAACTATTTGCATTAGACTTTGAGATCTCCTCAAAAAGATGTGAAAATGGACCATGCCCTATATCGTGCAATAAAGCTGCAATTCGAAGTTTTTGAATATAATCTTGATCAGTAAAATAATCTTTGCTATACAATGTTTGACCAGCTATTCCTGCTAAAAACATTGAGCCAAGAGAATGTTCAAAACGAGAGTGTAATGCACCAGGGTAAACCAAATGTGCTCCTGCCAGTTGTCTAATTCTTCTTAATCTTTGAAAAATGAATGTATCAATTAATTCTTTTTCCAATAACGTAAACTTTATATTTTTATGAATAGGATCAGTAATCTCACCTACATATTTTAAATTCATACAATTTGTTCACAAATACAGATAAAGAAAAATAGTTAATAATTTTATTTATAATGGTTTTATAATGTTTACAATTTTTTCAAAAATAGTGTTTGTATCTGAATCAGAATTAATTACATGCCATTTAAATTTTTTTGCTAGATCAAGATAATTTTTTCTCGCTTTTTTCAAAAAGATTTTATCTCTTTCAAATTTATCGAGTATGAAATCATTTTCCATACCTCTTTTATAAGATATAATCGGATCTATATCTAAAATTATAACAATATCCTCTTTTGGTAAACCATTATCTAAATTAACCAACCATTCAAAATTCAAACCATTTGCTAATCCATATGCCAAATTTGACTGATAATATCTATTTAGAATAATAATTCGGTTTTGTTCTCGTGATCTTTCTATTTCAAATTTTTTTTCCCATCTATTTGCAGATAATAAAATATGTTTTACTTCATTAGTGTATTCTACTTTTCCTTGTAAAAATAATTTTATTTCGCTCCCTATTCTTGTAGAATAATCTGGAAAATTCATTAATCTTACTTGGCCAGCGTAAACCTTCTCATAAAAATTAAAAAGCAATTTAGATTGTGTAGTTTTTCCGGATTTATCCAATCCTTCAATAATAATGAGTTTACCTTTTGCTTTTTCTACTTCTTTTTCTTTTTGTCTCATTATAAACTACTACCACCCACATTCTAACTAATACAAATAAAAAAAAGTTTTAATTTATAAATCCTTCATATTTTAATTAGCATATTGAAGTTAAAGTATTCAAAAATTAACATAATTCTAGCAAGTATTTACCTTATAGTTTTTTTTGCATTTACTGCTGGCTTAATTAATGCATTAATAGAAGGTCAAAAATATAATGTATCCCAATTTTTACCCTCGCGATCCATTCAAAATAACTATGAAACTATTATTGGCATATTTATCCTAATATTTGGCTTTATAGGCATAGTCGTGATGTACAAGGCGAATGACACTAACAAGAGAAATGAAAAATATGTTTTTTTAATATCCGGGTTTATCATATTTTCATTATCAGTGTATTTTATGTATTATCTAGTGTCATTAAAACAAGGATGAAATATATATATATATATATTTAATTATCATTTATTTATATTTTAAAAAAATTATAGCAATACCATTTAGAATAAGGATAAAACACATGAGAGTTTTTATCAAAAGATAAAGTTATAGAATTTGATAAATTTTTTTTAATTAGTGTAAATCCAGTTTTATTATCCTTCTCAATAAATTCCAAAAATAATACCAAATTCGATATTCTGATAAAATGATTTGTTTGGGAATCTTTATTTGATATTAATTCAAAAATCATGTTCTTTGATCTTTCGATTGGTTGATACGCTGTAACTATTATTGGTATTTCATTGTTTTCTATTTTTTTTAACAATAAAAATAAAATATTTAGACTTTGATATCCTCCTGACTTGTACCTTGGAAATTTTTTATTATCTGTTGCTGTCGCTGCTTCTGCAGTATTATTTTTATTTTTATTTTTTAATTTAGAAAGGTTTAACATATTTAACAAATCAATCAAACCATTTAAGGAATCCAGTATTAAAATTGAAGTACAGGATAATGAATTTAGTGCGTCTTTAAATATCGCCTCAATGTTTTCTATTTGTGGTAAAACAATTTTGAGATTGGAAAAAGTATTCAAGTCATATTTTAATGTGTTATTTTGAATATATGAGGAAAAAATTGTATCAAAATCCATATAAAAAATTTTTTGATGTTTAAAATTCATAAGTAAAGAAGATAAAAAGTTAATTTTTCCAGTAATATTATGAAAATAAGTTAAATTGATACCATTTGAGATAAATTCAGAGAAATATATATTAAAATGAGTGGTATTATGTATGAATTTAAGACACCTTAAATATCAATAATTAATCTATTATTTATTGCTAAAGAAGGAAGAAAATTCATCATCATCATCAACAAGTAATAATAATTTTTCTGATACCGATTTAAATGATAGTATCCAAGGGGATTTTTTAATTTCAAAAAAAAAAATTTATTTAAATAACGGATCAATTGGTCCTGTCCCAATATCCACTATTAAAGCCATTACTGATTTTTATTTAAGGTATTCCGAACAAGGCCCCGACTCTAACGAATTCAATGAGTATTTAGATAATTTAAAAAAAGAAACAAGGAAGAGGGTAGCCGATTTAATAAACTGTAATAATGATGAAATTATTTTTACTCAAAGTACTACTGAAGGAATCAACTTTATTACTAATGGAATAGCATGGAATAAAAAAGATAGAATATTATTGAGAAATTCGAAAAATGAACACTATTCTAACTATCTGCCATGGATTAAAGTAGCCAATGATAAAAAATTGATAATAGATAACTTTCCTGAACAAAAAGAAAATTTTATAAAAGATTTTAAAGATTTGATAGAATCCAAGGTACCAAAAATTGTAACAACAAGCCATGTCATGTATAATGATGGTTCAATCACCCCACTTGAAAAAATGGGAAATATTATAAAAAATCAAAAAAGTAAAATATTGTTTTCTATAGATGGTGCCCAAAGTGTAGGTGCTATTAATGTTGATGTAAAAAAAATCAAATGTGATTTTTTATCTTTTCCAGCATTCAAATGGATATGTGGACCTTTAGGAATAGGAATTTTGTATGTAAATAAAAAAGCAATGGATGATCTTGAACCGATATTTGTAGGAGCAGGATCTGCAAAATTAGAGGCAGAAAAAAAAGATATCGACAATATTGACAAGTTATCAGAAATAAGAAAAGGATACGGAGAAGGAGGTGGAAGAGTAGGTGAAGAGAAAGAGGGAGCAAAATTAAAATTTTATAAATATCCTGAAAAATATCACGCCACATTTAGAAATTATCCGGGTTTAGCAGGTCTTGAATCATCAATAAGATATTTGCTTCGTCTAGGGATTTCCAATATTTATAGGAAAAATAAAAAGCTAGCCGGTATTTTTAGAGAGGAAATAATTAAAATAAAGGATATTACTGTCCATGAATCTTTTGAAGAAGATTTACGTTCCTCTATGATTTGTTTTTCCTTTAAAAAGAATAATAACAACAGAGCAAAAATATTGGTCGAAAAATTACAGGAAAAGGGGATAATCTTGGCAGAAAGAGAAATTGGTTTAAAAAAAATAGTAAGGGCGTCGCCCCACTTTTATAATACAGAGGAAGAAATCATAAAGACAACAAATGAAATAAAGTCGATTTTGGCTAAAATATAATTATATTTTCTTTTTTTTCTAATTTATCTGTTCTTCTCCTTGTCCTTCAATTACAATCATTGTAAGTGTCGATCGGACCTTATCTATTTTTCTAATATTCCATGTAATAATTTCTCTTAATTTATCCATATCATCTGATGAAACTCTCACAATAATATCATAAACACCGAATACACCGTTCACTTCTATTACTTCAGGTACTTGTTTGATTTTTTTTATTATCTCGTTTTCTGATCCTAAATCACAGTTTAATAATACATAGGCAGTTGGCATGAGGAATTTAGTTAGATTAAATAATTAAACTTTTAGTAGTCATTTTATATTTTTTTATTATTTTATAAAGTAAATTAACAATCTATAATCAAAAAAAAATTTTATAAAAAAAACGAATCATAGTAAGATGCAAATAATTAATATACCCTTAAAAAAAAGTAATTTTAAAGCGGGGGTCGCCTAGCCTGGTAGGGCGTGGGATTGCTAATCCCATGTTCGCAAGAACTCGTGGGTTCGAATCCCACTCCCCGCGCTTCAAACGTAGATTCTTCAAATAGTGTTAAATAATTAAAAATGGAAAATTGGCATTAGTTGAATCCCATAATAACTCTAAAAGCTTATCATATAACACTGAAAATGAAAAACATCCAAACGATTTAGAGAGAAAAATAGATTCTATTACAAAATACACTTTCAAAACCTCATTTTAATAAAATATTAAAGAAACTTCTGAAGGTAAATCCGCATAACGCCATAACAATTTATGATTACATTATTGCCGAACAAACAGAATTAAACATTAAAGATTCAACAAAAGATTTGATATCTAAATAATTTATTTAGAAATAATATAATGAACTATAAAGAAGTAAAATATACATAAACCAGATTACCATTAAGGACAACTAGCACCGACTATAATTACTTTCTACGAGGTAACAATATCATAAAAGATAGTCCCAAAGATGCTCTGATATAAATGGCACTTTTGGCAAGCAATCCTTCAACTACTTTCCAAAAGTTGGATCAGGGTACTTGGTATATCTTTTTTGAACGCTAAAATGTTTGTAAAATTTTCTGCAATATTTTTAAAAGTTTTAGAGCAATTTGATCTTTTTTATTGGTAACATCATTTATGTTATCCATATGACTTGTTTCCATAATTATTCTATTATCTTTGATTGCAAATTTTATAGAATTAGAATTCCCTAGTTTTCCCATTACTGGTCATGCTACCTGATTTTATAATATTCTCAACCAACCTCTGGTAACGCCTTGAATCATGAACATGCTTCATCATCTGCGGTTATCTTTATCGAAAGAATTTTCTTGGTCTTTACGTTTACAGCAACATGTATTTTCAAATACCCTTTCTTATTTTTTATATTCCATTTTTCTCTCTCCATCCATCGACCTTTTTGATAATCTTGATACCGGTACTATCTATTCCGATGATGAGGTAATCATTTTCAAATTCCTTACTATCTGTAGTTCTTTTATCTTGATGTATAACCTGTTTATTCTTCGCTGCTTATTGTAGTGTAATCAGGAATAGAAGGTACTTTTCCTTTAGTATGTCCTCTTGTGCAATTACCTCTTCTGTCTGCCTATACGGCAAATGAAAGTATGCCTTGGCATAACCAAGTAAAAGAAGAAAAGTGTTAGGATAATGAAATGGCTCCTAATCCAACCTTGTCTTTATTCATCTCTTTTAATTCGGTATCCCAGTTGTTAATGACGTCAAAGCCTAGTAGAATTTCGCCCCTTCTAACTAGAGATTGGTTGTAGATAGACCATTTCATATGATTTGTTAATTAGATGTTAGCTAAAATGTATTTAGAAAAGGGGAATCATGCAACAAAGTACCTTCTGAAACATAGATTTCATTCTTATGATTGTAGCATCTGATGCGGATTTTAGTAGGTTATAAAATGTGGAGATTATTTTATTTACTGATAAGGTTGGTGAGATCAAGGAGAATTAGAGGAATGCATAATAGTATGTAAATGTATAAATCCCGAATGTTCTTCAAGCCATGAATAAAGATCTGCCAATACGTTGGGTTGTATTGGACCTAAACCTGTATCCTATTTTGATGACGGATAAAAGAAGTGGCCAAGATTAGGATAATAACAACTAAAATTCGACATCCAATATTCTGAGGAGATAACATACAACTGTTACCTATATGCGATATTGCAACTAGAAGTACACTTTATATAATATGTTCCTGTTCCAGTGTCTTATGAAAAGAGAAAAGGATCGTGCATTGATTAGAAGTATATCTTCTGGAACACTGTTTTTTCGGCGACAAGAAGGAGAAAAACAATGACTGACCACAAGATCGGAACACGTGAAGAGTGGCTTGCGTCCCGGTTGGAGCTGCTCAAGGCCGAGAAGGCGCTGACGCGGCGTAGCGACGAACTGGCGCAGTGGCGACAGAGGCTACCTTGGGTTCGGATCGACAAGATTACCGTTTCAGACCGACGAGGGCATGGCGTCTCTTGCCGATCTGTTCAGAGGACACTCGCGGCTCCTCATCTATCACTTCATGTTCGGCCCCGATTACACAGGCGGCTGCCCGGCATGCTCTGCGATCGCGGACGGCTTTAACGGCTTTGCCGTGCACCTTGAGCACCACGACGTCGCGATGATCGCGGTCTCACGCGCGCCAATCGCCGCGCTCCTGGCCTACAAGCGCCGCATGGGCTGGACGTTTACATGGGCCTCGTCACTGAATAGCGATTTCAACTACGACTTCAACACCTGTCACCGAGGAGAACAGCGCTCAGGAAGCATCCAATACAACTACCGCGCGCTCGGCACAACATCCCGACCTCGAGATGAGCGTAGGCGATTTCGCGGCCATGACCGGCACCGACGTCCACACCTACACCCGCGAGGCACCGGGCATGAGCGCGTTTGCACTCTCTGATGGCGTCATCTACCACACATACTCCACCTACGCGCGCGGCCTCGATGCGCTCTGGGGAATGTACCAGTGGCTCGACCGGGCACCGAATGGGCGGAACGAAACTGGGCTATGGTTTCGGCGACACGACGAGTAAATACAGATTCTCGATAGCGGTCGCCAAGCAAAACGAATAATTTGGAAATTATGGAGCGTCACCGGGTATTTTGAATCCCAAAGTTACCCGGTAAGTTGAAATAATATATTCATTTGCAATTACCAAATCTATGAACACAGGCCAAAGTACTCTATTTGTTAATCAGAGAATATTGTATGGCCCCTGATTTTCGAATATTAATTTGTGAATACTTATTGGCAAATAATAATTTCTTTTTCTATTTCTAACATCTGTTCAAGCAGACATTTTGAATTGGAATCTAATGCTTGAATTCAATTACCCTTATCCGCCAGGTCCATTTAGATCTCTTGCATAATTAACATCATCAGAAAAATTTCTAAATGGTAGACATCACTCAATTGTAAAGCGCAAATTAAAGTATAAATATTATAAAAAATTACTGACAATCTATAAAATTTTGTTAGGTGTCTAATTATGCA
>CAWISD010000011.1:0-53829 GCA_963838615.1 uncultured Nitrososphaeraceae archaeon | reverse complement strand
TTCAGGTTTATACTTTTGTATCCAATCCCTTATCGCACTATGACTCTCTTCCTGAACAAATTTTGATATGGCTTTAGAGGTATTTCTTAACGAAAGACCGCTGAAGTATAGATGTAAAGAATATATGATATCTTTAAGAGCTGTTCTTTTTCTTATTTGTTGTATCATATATAATAAACAATGATAAAATCGGTTCTGTCAAGTCTTCTTCGGACTAACAAATAAATAATACTGTAAAAAATCGTCGGATGTATAATGGATTATTACAACTTATAATTTCTTCAATTTGAATTTAGATGTTAATACCAGAAAATCAAATATCTTTTTTTGTTCTAATTTATATTCCGGATAAATATCTGTAGCAAGCCAGTAATCTGTAATAATCTATATCCGTCTTGTCCTCTACCAGTTTTTAGTAATTCTGTAACTTTTATTACCGGTTTTTTAATGAATTTTTCTCTCTTTTGTATATAGGATTTATAAGTCTTGGCAGAGTGTTTTTTAATCCATTTTGTTATTTGTTCAAAGTTTCTTTTTTTCTGAAGCGATCAGTACAGAATATCTAACTGCACTTAAAGGAATTACAAGATAATTAACCATTTTTCATCATAAAAATTTTTGCGACAAGTAGTGAAGTTCTTTTATTCCCGTCATAAAAGAAATGTTCTGTACATATGGATTCCAATAAATAAGCACATTTTAAATAAACTGTAGGATATTGGTCATTCCCTTGATATTTCAAATCGATAGTATGTAAAACACAATCTAGTTGTCCCTCATTAATAATTCCCTTATAACTAATGTCTTTTTCGATTTCTTCCAGTATTTGTTTTACTTCATCGAGTGTCAGTATCAAAGTATTAAACTAATTATTCATATTTCTGCAAGTCTCAGCATAAACCAAGGGATTTTCATCTATACATTCTTTTCACCATCTCTTCTATCGTTTTTGATGGTTTTTTTGTTTTATAAGACATTATTTATTACCCTTATCGTTATAAAAGAGTAAAAGAATCTTATAAATCTTCATTCTCATTACTTGCATTCTGTATTAGCGTTATCCATTTGTTCTCTCCTTCTATTTCAATCCCACATTTCTCTGCTGGTGTCTTTCCTAAGGCCTGATGCTCTCTGATGTAGTTATGAAAGTTTGACATCCCTTCAGTATAGGAGTATCGATTTTCTTTAAACCTCTCATGGTTTTCTCTCTATCTCTTATTTCACCGTTCATCCTTTCCATTTTGTTGTTGTTATGGTCTCCCTGTAATCTGATGTGGTTGATGTGTCTAGTTCTTGGCCATTTGTTTGTATATAATTCTCGGTTAAACGCTGTATGGAAGTTAGGTGCTCCGTCACTTATCAAAGTATTAGGTCTAGTTCCAGCTATTTCTTTACCCTTGCTGAATAATGGTGTAATGTCAGCAGTATTCTTAGTCTCTGCTACCTGTTGAGCTATCCAGAAACGAGTTTCATCGTCCATGAGAGCATAAAGATATTTGGTATTTCCTTTTACCTTCAAATACAACTCGTCAGTTCTCCATGAAGTTGAAACCTTGGGAGTTATTTTATCAAGATATTTTTCCATTAACGAAGTATACTTGTCTATCCAGTTGTAGATTGTTTGATGACTTACATCCATGCCTATTAACTTGAGTGAATGAGCAACGTTTCTAATGATTCACCACTAAAGTAAAGCTGCATCGCTGTTGTTATCCCTTGTGGGATTGTGCTTCATCTTCTCAAAGCCTATGTTTATGGTGAAATAGCGATTACAATCTTTACATTCGAACTTTTGAATATCTCCATGCTTGTTTTGTCGTAATCCATCCTTCACTGAGATTATCAGATTTACAGTATTTACAACCGCTTATCGAAACTGGTTCTATCTTTCTAACCTCAACAGTCTTACTTAATTCAAGACTGAATTCTACTGCGTAGATGTGCTTACACTTTACACCTCTAAACATGTGGTCAGCACATGAGCAAACCCAACCAATAGAAGTTATGAGTATCTTGTAGATTTCATCCCTTGTTAAAGATTTAACTTGGTAGTTTCTTTCATCAAATCTTTTTACATTTGCTTGTAATAGCCTACCTGACTCTCTCTATTGATTCGGTGTTGTTTGCTCATGTATGAACATTGTTCATACATGTATTTAAGTGTATAAACAATGTATGAACATTTAAATAATTTAAGTTTTATAAAATAATTATGGCAAAGTTTAAAGCAAAGCTAACTAAATTAGGTAATTCTGAAGGTATATTTTTACCTAAACCATTAAGAGATACTCTAAAACTACAACTTGGAGATGATTTAGAGTTGGAAGATAAGGAAGATTACATAACTATCAGAAAAGTTTAACTTAGAATTATGTTCTGGATAGGATTTTCATGACGCCTTTTAACTGTTCACTAAATTCCGCTAATACTTTTAAACCCTCTTGTGTTATTTCTATACAACTCTTTAACCTTCTCTTTTCCAATATGGTATTACTTTTAATAAAACCTTCTTGTTTTAGTGCTCTAAGATGGTTGCAAGATTGCCATCAGATAACCCTACATCATCTCTTATTTTGTTAAATCGTAATACACCTAATAGTTTTAAATCGATTAAAATTAGTAGACGATAGGGATGAAACAGTTTAGAAGGTATATGTTTTATCGTTGAAATCGTTTGTAAATCATCATTCATAGATAACTATATATAACACCACTTGTATTTTAGCATTACAAAAAATCATAAAAAGCTTGAAATGTTAAGTTTCTTTATATTTAAAAGTATACTATAATTTAATATGAAAGATGAATTTCATAAAGATTGGGGCACTCATTCTTACGATTGTAATAGCAGTTACACGACACATAGTACCCATTTTTTTTACCTTCACCTAAAGATACTCCTGATAAAAACATTATCATCAATAATTATTATATTGAACCTCAATACCACAGTGGTAATCAATCGCTATCTGAAAATCGTTTTAATAGAATTTCTTATTTCTAATCTTTTTATTTTTTATTACTTCATCCGACGAAAGTTTACAAGTTCAATATATTGCTTCGTCCGACGAAGCTTGACAGAACCATAAAATCTATAAGTCTTTCCTTAACTTTACAGAGCCAAATGGTATACTCCTAAAATTTAAGACTCGTATTACAGATGTATTCTAACACCATTGTTACAGAATCAAGTAATGTTGATACAGGAATAGTATTTTCAATATGTAAAAATAAAGATGTAATTGTATTAATATTGTTATGAATTTAATAAAAAAATCCTATAAATTTGAAAATTGAATTATTTTACTATATATGGTGATAGTAGTAGAATTGAAAAAAAATAGTTTAAGGCATGTAATGTATTAAATGCAGATACATCTAAAATTTATTTAGTTAACGATATCTTTGTATAAATCTTATTCAATAAAGTTTTTTTATTTACAATGTGGGCTCTTGTTCTTTAAGAAATATTTTTATTATACATTATACTTTGCAACATAATTTTCATACAAAATGTCAAGTATTATTAAAATTGAGTTTAAATTTGGCTGTCAATTTAGTTCCTAATCATATAAAACAATAATTAATACATCGAAAATTTATACAAAACACTTAACTGAACATAACCAATATATAGACTCTGCTACCTTAAGGAAAAACCTATAGCTTTAAAACAGCCATCTATTTTATGAACTCCAGAAACAGAACACCTTCACAAATTATAGGTTATGGATTGTACTTGTACCTTTGTAGGTTTATCATTTAGAAACGCTGCGAAAGCATTATCTTTCTTTTTTGTAGATAGTCAAAATAAGCCATCGTTTCCAATTGGAAATGGATTCAAAAATACAAACCAAAGAATATATCAAGAAATAAGAAAATTGAAGAGTATTATTGTATACAAAATGATGAAACTGCTATAAAAGCAGGTTCGAATTAATATGGCTTTGGGTTGTTATTGAACCAACAAGATAAAGAAATCCTTTCAATTGACATATCAAAAGAACGAAAAATATGTTTGTATTTGAAACGTTTTCTTTCTCAAGTGTTATTAAAGAGTTTGGAAAGCATTCTGTTTCAACAGATGGTGGTATTTGGTATCCACTACAAGCATGCAAATTTTTGAAATTAGATCACATCACATTCATTCCTATTTGATGAAAAAAGCATAATTGAAAGGAGCAATGCAGTACATAAAGGATAGAATCGAAAACTTTGATGATTATTTTCCTTGCAGAAAAGATCAACTGTAAATTAAAACATATGAAACAATGGCTTAAGTTGTTTGTTGATCAATACAATAAAGAAATAACGCCCTGAGTTAACAGCTGTGTAAACACAAAGGTACATCCTCTTGTAAAATATTTGTGATTGCTTTGCCATGATTTTTATTATATATTTTCTTCCACTTACTAACGGCTTGTCCTATTTCTTGTTCGTCTTTAAAAGTAGAATTGCTAATTGTTTGTCTCTGTAACCATAACCACCTTACTTCAATCAAGTTGAGTTCTGGAGAACGTACAGGCAGAAATACAAATTTTATTCTCGGACAACATTTGGACATTTCTTTTTTTGCCATCTTTGATTTATGTGCTGATAGATTATCAAGAACAACAAAGATATTTTGAATATTTTTATCATATCTTTTATCTACTCTTTTTAGAAAGTCAACAAACTGTTTTCCCGTCTTATTTCTATAACAATGTACATGCATCTTATCATTTGTGTAATCAAAAGCACCAAACACATTTAGCAATCCATTTATCTTTTGAGCCTTCTCTATCTTTACCTGTACTGATGATGACCAGGATGTACCGCCATGAGTCTTTGCCGTGGTTACTGGTCCTTTCTCATCTAGATATAAAAGAATGGAATCCTTTGGTGTGTTGTATCTTAGTTGTTCAATGTACTTTTTTTCAAAATATATTCTGGGTCATTGCTTCTTTTATTTGATAACACTGTTTTAGATTTCCTCCATTTTGTTCCATGTTTTAAAAGGATGTTTCTTATTTCTGCAGAATGACTAATTCTATCTACCATTTTTATATCATACATATAAGAAAGCCTGCTAGTACGCGTAATGACCATGTGGAAAATCCCAAACCATAATCTGCTCTTGGATTTGATGATGCTATATCGACTATTTGTTTTTCTATATCATCATCAAACTTGTACTGCTTATGATCATGCTTTTTTGATATGATGCCATCAATCCCTTTTTCATTAAAGCGATGTACCCATTTTCTTATGTTATTATCATGATGATTTGTTATCTTTCTTATCTGTGGTACTGTGTATCCTTCGTCTTTAAGCAAGATTATCTTGGCTCTATATCCTGATTTTGTATCTTCAAGCATTAGGTGTAGATGGTTCTTCTCATCAATGGTAAGTATTCTGAGGAATGTATCCCTCACAGTATTACTAAAGAGCGGCAAGCTAAAGGTATTACGATATCTAAACACTCACCATTAATTTTACAGAAAAATATACCATACCTTTTACAGAACTGTTATTTCCACTTTCAACATATCTTATCTTTCTTTTTCTTTCATTATGATATGATTAGCCACTACCATCATTCTTCTGTTCATTTTTTTTCTCTTCTTCTTTTTCCACTTCCTCCGGGTTTATTTTTTCTTTTCTAGCTAAAATTAAAAGTAAAATTCCAAATAATCCTAATATTAATGCAAGACCAAATGCTCCCCCTTGTGGTATAAAAAGATAATATGCAGCAGAAAAAACAAAACAAACTATAGCTTGTATTAAATATATTATCGACTTTTTAATATTCCTTTTTTTTGTGATATATCCTATTGTAAAAAATACAATACTTGGATAAAAAATCAATAATATGTATTGGTCTATATCTACACCATTAATTGGCATTTTAAATTATTGATTATTATATAAAATAAAAGTTAAAAATTTAACGATATGATTTCTGTTTTCTTCTTCTTGCTCCTGGACCGCCGAATTTCTTTGCTTCAGTTTGTCTTGGATCTCCTGCTAACAAGTGCCTGTCAAATTCTATAATTTTGCTCTTTATTTCTTCTCTTACACTTTTTGTAAATGGATGTTCTTTTGGTTCTTTTGATCCTTTTGTTTCTCCTGTAAAGGCCCGTGAAATAGCTACCGCACTTGCAAATGCTTGGCCCATGAATCCTCCTCCATTTACATGCACGCTAACATCCACTCTGTCTCTTAACTCGCCAATTATATGTGCAGGTGTTAAAATTAATTCCTTTGCAACCTCTGGTCTAATGACTTCTGCTGGTATGTTGTTTATTCTTATTTTTCCATTACCTTTGACTATTGTAGCCACTGCTCTACATGTTTTCCTTTGTCCCGGATACAAATCTATTTTATTCATGCCTTTATACCACTCCTTTCCATCCTATCTGTTTTGCTACGTCACTCATAGATATATAAAATGATTCCTGTCTTGTAATTTTAGCATCATCAAACGTTTTCATTGTTGAATTTTTTAATTCATCGGGAATTCCTATGTATACTCTTAACCTTTTAAAAGATTGTATGCCGCTAGATTTTCTCTTTGGTACCATCCCTCGAATCATTTTGGTAATTATTGTATCTGGTCTTCTAGGGTGAAATGGACCATTAATAGGGTTAGTTACTGATGACACTTCTAAACGTTTTTTATAACTCTCAATAACTTCGTATTTGTTCCCAGATACCATAACTTTTTCTGAATTTACCACCGAAACTCTATTTCCTTGAAGCAATAACTTTGAGACTTTGGAACACAACCTTCCTGAAATACAGTTTGAAGCATCAACCACTATGTGTTTATTTTGCTGAGTACCTGTTTGCTCTTTCTGTCCCTGCTCTTGCTGGTGCTGCTGCTGTTGATTTTGTTCTTTTTTATCCAATTATTTTTACACCTTTTCCATCAGGATGTCTATTTATTAATGATTGTAGCGATATTACTTCTGTGCCTGATGCATTTAACTTATTTAAAGCTGTTTCTGAAAACGAATATGCGCAAACTGTTAATTTGTGCCCTAGAGTTCCATTTCCTAAAACCTTGCCTGGTATAATTATAACATCTCCATTATTAGTAACTTTATTTAATTTTTGAATATTAACCAGCCTTCTATTAGATCTGGATTTTTGAAATTCTTTTTCTAAGGCTTTCCAAATTTTTGCCTTATTATTCTTGAATGCTTTACGAAGCATCCAGATTGTGCTATCTACTAAAGTATCGTTAAACATTATATGCTGTTCTACTTAAAAGTGTATACAGTACCAAATAAATTTACCTAGAGGTGGTTAGTGTTTTAACAGAACGTATAGTTTCACCAAAGTTTTTAATATGAGAATTAAGTTTTTCTGCTGCTGCTATTACTATTTCTTCAGCTGTAAGTGCTCCATTAGATTCTATAGTCAAATAAATTTCACTTTCGTTATCCTCGTTATACTTTACTACAGCTATTGTAGCTGCCTGCCATTTGGCATGATCTTTTCCTAATCCTAATCTTGCATATGCTTCAAATTTTATTTTTTGACCTGGTGCCAATGCTATAATAGGAATATCTTGATTAACAGGTTTTACAAAATCATCTTCTGATATTATTTCAGAGGTAGTAATCGTTTTAGTCTTGTCTTTAGCTTCTGCATCAAGTTGTAATAATACTCTACAATTTGTACATCCTAATGCACTATTACAGTTGCATTCATTAGGTAAATTAAATTTTTTTAAATCTGTTCTTAATGGAATAAGCCCAAGTCGATGTGCAACAGCTTCATCATGCATAACTGATGAGTTTTCCAAAATAACAACGTCATCGATAGCAAAAGTAGGTACCTCGCTTAACGATAATCGTCTTAATGCGTTTACATATTCACGAGGTACATTATTAAATTTAATGGTTATTTTTTCATCTTGTTTCTCAATAACCTTTAAATCTATTGAGATCAAATCAGGAAATTTTAGTCTTATGCATATTAAAAATGTAATGGATTTTAAAAGGATATTATTATATTAATATATAACAAATAAATTTCTAGGATATGGGTGATTCCAAAGGTACTACTGTTAAATTAATTATGGGCAATGATAAATTTGAAATATTAGTAAAACCTGATCTTGCGCTCGAGTACAAATTAGGTAAGAGAAATGATCTTTCTTCTATTTTAATTTCAGATGAAATATATTCTGATGCTAATAAAGGTTCGAGAGTAAGTGATGATAAACTAAAGAAACATTTCAAGACCACTAATTCTACGGAAATTATAAAACAAATTTTAACTAAAGGCGAATTAAATCTTACCACAGATCAAAGAAGAAAAATGGTTGAAGAGAAGAGAAAACAGATAATTCAATATATAAATAAAAACTTTGTAGATCCGAAATCTAAATTACCTCATCCGATTCCAAGAATAGAAAATGCGCTAGAAGATGTAAGAGTAATTATCGATCCTTTCAAAAAGGCAGAGGATCAAATAAAATTAGTTGTTGATTCTCTGAGAAAAATTCTGCCTCTAGCATCTGAAACTCTAAATTTAACTATTACTATACCTAAATCTTCTGCATCCAATAGTATTAGTTTTATTAAATCGTCAGGATCTATGATTTCTGAGGAATGGCTTTCAGATGGTTCACTAAAAGTAAGGATAGAAATAAATGCTGGCATAAGGGGAAATTTCCTTGATCGTCTGGGTTCATTAACTAAAGGAACAGCACAAGTTAAAGAATAATGGACTTACAGATTATATTATAGAACAATTTCTAAATAATTGATTATAGATACATGAAATCATTACATTATGTATATGTTATTTTATTGGAGGTAGTCAATTTTTAATATGCAAGAAATTAAAAGAAGATATGTTATACCTGGAGATAAAATTGTAGAGGGTAATTATAAACCTTTGATGAATGTTATGAAAAGTGGCGATTATTTAATCTCAACAAGAGTTGGAATTGCAGAGGCAGGCAAAGATGGTGTAAAAGTCATACCTTTATCGGGTGTATATATTCCCCGAGTCAATGATTTAGTAATAGGAAAAGTTATTGATCGTTCTTCTTTATCTTGGGATGTAGATATTAATTCATGTTTTTTTGCTCATCTTCCAGCACAAGATGTATTTGGAAGAGATTTTTCGCCTGCAAGAGATGATATGGGTAGACAGTTGAGTATAGGTGATTTAATTATTGCCAGAATTGTTTCTTTTGATCGAACTAGAGATCCAATGCTGACAGTTCAAGATAAAGATCTTGGAAAAATTCCATATGGGGAATTCATAAAAATTTCTCCTACTCGTGTTCCACGACTAATTGGGAAACGAGGTTCGATGATTCAAACTATAGAACAAGCAACACAAACAAGAGTAATAATAGGACAGAATGGCATTGTAGTTGTTACTGGAAGAGATCCTGAGGGTCTGAGTTTAGCAGTCAAGGCTATTAAAATGGTAGAGGAAGAATCTCATACTACTAATCTTACTCAAAGAGTTAAAACATTATTAAATGTGCAAG
This sequence comes from uncultured Nitrososphaeraceae archaeon, assembly GCA_963838615.1. Classification (GTDB taxonomy): domain Archaea; phylum Thermoproteota; class Nitrososphaeria; order Nitrososphaerales; family Nitrososphaeraceae; genus Nitrosocosmicus. The sequence goes on along the minus strand of CAWISD010000011.1, from coordinate 44,330 downwards.
ATCCTTTAGAATCAGAAAAATCCGAACAACCACAATCATCTAATGTTAGCAGTGATTCAACTATACCATCACATCTAATAACCACAACCACAACCACAACCTTCAACATCTGAACAACAACCACAATCACAACCATCAACCTGATCAACCATCACAACCACAACCACAACCACAACCACAACCTTCAACATCCGAACAACCCAACCTTCAACACTAACAACCACAACCTTCAACATCTGAACAACCACAACCACAAATATCCATCTAATGTTAGCAGTGATTCAACTATATTATCAACTGCATCCGATATCCAATCAAATTCATCGCCTTCTATTGAACAACCTTCAACATCCGAACCACAACCACAATCACAAGACCCAACAAACATAAATTTTGGAAATACTTCACAAAATTCTGTAGAACATTCCGAAAATAATTCTAATAATTTGACTAATGCCGATCACAAAGAAAAAAAACAAGAATCCAAGGATGAAGATGTGTAAAAATTGAAAGAATTAATATTAATAGATGAAAATGGAAAGCGATCAGATGATCGTGGAATCGATGATCTAAGACAGATTAAAATTACTGTAGGTGTTGTTAAGAACGCTGACGGATCCGCTTTTATAGAATTTGGAAAAAACAAAATAATTGTTGCTGTTTATGGACCGCGAGAAGTACACCCAAAACATATGGCTCTTCCAGACCGTTGTGTTTTGAGATGCAGATATCATATGTCACCTTTTTCAACCGATACTCGAAAAAATCCTGCCCCTTCCAGAAGAGAGGTAGAGATATCAAAAGTAATACGAGAGTCTTTGGAACCATCTTTGATATTAAGTGATTATCCTCGTGCAGTTATTGATGTATTTGTAGAGGTTTTACAAGCAGACGGTGGATCAAGGTGTGCAGGTATAAATGCAGCATCTGTAGCCTTAGCTGATGCAGGAATTAATATGCGTGATTTAGTATCTGCATGTGCAGCAGGACGTTTAGGGGATAATATTGTATTAGATATAAATGACCAGGAAGATAAAGAAGGAGATGCAGATATGCCGGTTGCATATTTATCTAATGCGGATCAAGTCACTTTACTTCAGCTTGATGGAAGGTTATCTCCGACTCAATTTAGTGAGTGTTTGAATAAAGCAATTCATGGATGTAAATTGGTATATGAAATACAAAAAGAAGCACTAATGAAAAAATATTTTGGTGATGAAGTGGAGTTGAAGGAAGAAGTATGAGCTCGTCAAAACGTTCTACAATAATAGTTGAACAATTGCGTAAACAACAAATGCTAGAAGCTCTATCAAGGGGAAAACGGTTAGATGGACGCAATTTTGAATCTTATAGAGATTTAGAAATAGAAATAGGTATTATTGACAAAGCTAATGGTTCTGCAAAAGTAAAATTGGGTAATACTGAAGTCTTGGCTGGTGTCAAAGTAGAAACAGGAGAACCATTTGAAGGATTGGAAAATAAAGGTGCGCTGATAATGTCTGCAGAGGTATTGCCTACAGCTTCATCTCATGTCGAACCTGGACCTCCTGATGAAGAAGCAATAGAATTATCAAGAGTTGTTGATAGAGGAGTAAGGGAATCTAAAATGCTTGATTTAGATAAATTAGCATTGATTCCTGGAAAAATAGTTTATACTATTTTTGTTGATTGTAGTATTATTAATAGTGATGGTAACCTATTAGATGCGACTTCCTATGCCGTTGTTGCTGCTCTATTAACTTGTAAATTACCAATTTTTGTAGTCGAAAATGATAGAGTAGTAGATACAGGTAATATTATGCCCCCTCCGATAACCACTGTTCCTATTTCTGTGACAGCTGTTAGAATAGGTGATTCAGTTTTGCTTGATCCCACTATGGAGGAAGAAGCATGTATGGATGCACGAATAACCATTACTACACAATCCGAAGGCGATTTAGTTGCATTACAAAAAGGATACACCGGTCCATTCTCAGTAAACCAAATACTTCGTTCTGTAGAAATCGCAAGAAATAAAGGAGAGGAAATCCGTTCTAGAATAAAGGGGTTGAATGGAACTGGCTAAGAGAAGAAAAGGGACAACCGCATTAAAAGGTCTTGGTGTAAAATTTGGTGCTACTGTAAGAAAAAGATATGGTAAAGTCTATAGAACATTAAAACAAAAAAGAAGATGCCCTAGCTGTACCTCGTTAAAATTTCGAAGAATAGCAATTGGAATTTGGAAGTGTAATAAATGTGAATATAAAGTTGCAGGAGGAGCGTACGATATAAACCTTGGAAAATTACAAGGCTAAATTCTGTATTTTTTTCGACGATTTAGATAATAAATTCAAAAAACGACTTTTTTGAGAATAAAGATCAATTTAAAAAATTATTAAATGCTATTTATGTCGCCATAAAAGGTGATATTTATTCTTCCCCCAATTTTGACACTAATGTAAATATTTCTATTGTGGATAGCTGTTATATCATTTTATGTGTTTCTGGCAATGATCAATCTAAATTTCGCGCTTCTATTTTATCCTATTTAAAAATGGTCGATCTTGTTTGTACCACTATTTATCTTAATAGTTGATCCTATCGTAACAATTTTTATCTTGGTATTTATTTAATACTAGTATATACAATGAGCGAACAAGAGCTTCCTCCATGGCTAAAAGAACAACTTGCTAGACTACAGCAATTACAACAAAATCTCCAGGCAATAATGATGCAAAAACAGCAAGTAGAAATAGAAAAAGTTGAAACAGAAAGAGTCTTTGGATGAATTAAAAAAAACAACTTCTGATGATACTGTCTATAAACTTGCTGGTCCATTATTAGTAAAATCTAATCGTGATGATTTAATAAAAGAGTTAGAAGAAAAAAAAGAATTATCTAATACTAGGGTTGTTGTTCTAGGCAAACAAGAATCTAGGGTTAAAGAAAATTTAAAAGAAGTTGAAAATAAAATTAATCAAATGGTGCAAATGGCGCAATCTGGATCGTCTACCAATAATGCATTTAATCCATCATCATCATCATCACGTCCACCACCACCACCATCAAAATAATGATGTCTGTTATACATCCCCATTTTTTTAGGTAATATTTTATTTTTTCTTAATCTTAATTAAGAATATTTGTTTTACTATATCATTGACTATTCGTATCGTTGTTGATGAAAGAGAAAAAAATAGTCAAGTACCTGATTTGCTCAGAATGATGGGAGTGTTTGTAGATTATGAACAACTTGCTGTTGGAGATTATATTGTATCATCGGAAACTATAATTGAAAGAAAGACAATTCATGATTTAATAAATTCTGTTTATGATGGGCGTCTATTTATACAATGCTCGGATCTAATAAATCATTATTCAAAACCTTTTATCATTATAGAAGGTAATATTACAGATCTGGATAAAAGAGAAAAATTGGATCTTGATTCTAAAGTAATTGTAGATAAAATACGGGTAGCCTATGATACTTTAATTAAAATAGCACTTGAATTTCGGATACCAATCTTATATACACCTTCAATATATTATACTGCTGAATTATTGATTCATTTAGCATCTAATCCTTCTAAGGATAAAAATGATGGTCCTCTTTTAAAAAAAATAAAAAAGTCAAATCCATTTTATATTCAACAATTATATGTACTTACCTCATTGCCTGGAATAGGCACAAAATTAGCTACGCGCTTATTAGATAAGTTTCATTCACCTAAAAACGTATTAAATGCATCAATAGCAGAGCTTGCACGATACCCGGTTTAGGTAACATGAGGGCTGAAAAAATTAGAAAAATATTGGATACTTACGTATCAAATGATTTAGTAACCAATTCTCAAACTAGATTGATTGTAAATACTAATGATAATGATAATGATAATGAGAGATTGCTTTAAATAGATAGATAAGTTGGATTTGATTGTTTTAAAAATTAATTAATTATTGTTTTTAAATAAAATTACCAAAAATTTAATTTATTGGAAAGATATATATATTATTTTGTAGCTTTTTCTAATACCGATACTAATTTGTCATTCATTTCTTTTGTTCCTATTGTTGCTCTCATTGCTCCTTTATAATTTCCTATATTTCCAAAATCTTTAATTAAGATTTTCTCTTCGAATAATATCTCCTTTATTTTATTAAAATGATCGAATGTTTGAAAGAAAAAGAAATTAGCATCAGAACCATATATTTTTATCTCGTTTAATTGATTTAATTTATTGTATACTGTATTTCTTTCTTGTTTTATAATTTCTATACTTCTTTTAATCATCTTAATATTTTCAAGGGCTTCTATTGCTAATTGCATGGAAAAACTACTCAATGGATATGGTAGTTGTATATATTGGTTGAAAATATTTATTATCTCTTCATGAGCTAAAATATATCCAATTCTTGCTCCTGCCAAACCAAATGCTTTTGAAAAAGTTCTCATTATTATCAAGTTGTTATATTTATTTACAAGATTTGATAAAGAATAATCAGAAAATTCAACATATGCTTCATCTATAATTATTAACTTGTTTTTTGAAACCTCAATCAAATTGATTACGTCTTCAATTTTAAATTGGTTACCTGTCGGATTGTTTGGAGATGCAAGATAAATTATATCTTTATTTTTTGACTCGCTAATAAAAAATTCAAAATCCAGAGAATTATCTAAAGTTGATAAATTAATTAATTTAGTAGGTATTTTATACATATTACATCTATCTATGAAATAGGAAAAAGTGGGATTAATTGTAATAGCGCTTTTTTCTTTACAAATGGTCGATAATAACAGATCCATTATTTGATCCGAACCACTTCCTATACCTACATTTTTTGTGTTTATATTTGCATATTTTGCTATTTTGTTAAACAATAAATCAAAATGCTCTAACGGGTATTCTCTAAAATCATTGTCATTAATGGATTTTAATGCTATAGCCCTGATAAATTTTTTTTCTAATACTATATTTTCATTAGAATCTAATTTATAATAATCTTGTTGTTTTCGGGGTCTTTTATAGGGACTATGATCTTTTATACGAGATAATTCTTTACTTATCCAGTCCATTGTTTATTCTTCCATTAGCTGCTTCATAGTGATTGGATAGTCCTTCCATCAAAGTAATTTCTTTTAACATTGGTGAAATTTGTTCAAGTGTTTGCTTGTCTATCTCTATAGTATTAACTATTTTAATAAAATCTAAAACAGATAGTGATGATCTGGATTTTGCAAATTTGTATGTTGGTAGTACATGATTTGAACCCAAACAATAATCACTGGCTGATGAGGGTGTATAATTTCCTACTAATATCAAACCTGCACTATTTATTCCTTCTATAATTTCTATTTCATTATTGTCAAATATTTCAAGGTGTTCAGGAGCAAATTCATTAATGAATTCTATTATTTTTTCATTGTCATCACATACAGCAATAAAACCATTTTGATCCAAACTCTTTTTTACTATTTCTTTTCTGGCAATATTGCCAAAATTAATAATTTTATCTATTTCTTCGGTTATTTTTTTTGCAATTGAATTTGAATTCGTTACTACTCCGCATATAGTATCTTCACTGTGTTCTGCTTGAGAAATTAAATCTAATGCAATAATTCGAGGATCGGATTTTTCATTTGCATAAATTAATAGTTCTGTGGGTCCAGCTATCATATCAATTGCTATATCTTTTGATACTATTGATTTAGCCACTGAAACATATACACCTCCGGGACCTACAATTTTATCTACTTTTTTAATAGTTTTTGTACCATATGCCAATGCTGCAATTCCATGTGCTCCTCCAATCTTATAAAATTCATCAACTCCACATATATCTGCAGCAACCAATGTGAATGGATCGATCTTTCCATTTTTCATTGGAGGTGATATGGCTACTATTTGTTTGACTCCTGCCACTTTTGCTGGTATTGTACACATCACAACGGTACTTGGATATCTAGCTTTTCCGCCAGGAATATAACAACCTATTCTAGAAATCGGTACTACCTTTTTATTTATCTTTATATCATCCGAGTCTATTTTGATATTTTTAAGACTATTTATTATAGCTTGTTCGCTTTTCTCTAGCTTCGATTTCATATATTTTATAGTTTTTATTTGATCAGATGTTACATTTTCATATGCTTCTTTTACCTCATTTTTTGTAACAATGAAAGAGTCCAGTTTTACAGAGTCAAATTTGTCAATAAACTTTAATAAAGCCTTATCTCCGTCTTTTTTGATTTCATCAATAATTGCTATTATATTTTTTGTAGGGATTGCTATATCTTTGTTCCATGCCTTTTCTCTTAATTCATTAGCATCGTTTATTGGTTCTTTGACATTAATTATATTGATCAATTTTCAGCTTCATCGTCTATAATGATATTTTCTAATGATAAAATTTGACTTGGTTCTAATGTGACCAAACCTTGTGCGATTTTTCTTATATGCGGAATCAGCCTTATATAGTCTTGTTTGTTTATTATTGTGTTAACACTGTACCAGCCCTCTTCACTTAAGTTGCTTACTGTTGGACCTTTTAAAGATGGAAGAATCTTTAATAACTTTTCGAGATTTTCTTTATTTACATTTACAAATATGTGTAATTTCTTTCTAGCTTCTACTATGCCTCTTAATAGTACAATCATGTCTGATATTTTCTCCTTTTTAATAGGATCTTTTAATGAATCTTTATTTGCAATAAATACCGCAGTGGATTCCATTACCTGGTCTATAATCTTTAAATTATTTTGAGTCAGCGTAGTGCCAGTTTCTGTAATATCAAAAATTGCATCTACGTCTTCTGGAGGTTTGGCTTCTGTAGCCCCAAACGATAAAAATATTTCTACATTCTTATTATTTCCTATCCTGAACCATGGAGTGATTATTGTAGGTTCTAGCTCCCCATAATATTTTTTATAACTTTGTGTTGATTTTATATATTTAGATGCTGATTTAAGATATTCTGTTGAAAATCGTAATAACTTGTTGTTCTCAGCGAAATGTGCAATCATTTCATCAAGACTATTAAACTCAAAAGATTCTGGAATCGCAATAACTTGCTTAACTTTGCCATACTCTAAATCAAGCAATACTTTGATATCTGCATCTGTTTCCTTTATCCAATCTTTGCCTGTTATTCCGACATCATGAAATCTTTCTTGAACATAGGTAGGAATTTCCTGTGGTCTTAAAATTTTAACTTCTATATCTGGATCAGATATTTTAACTCTGTATGTTCTACCTCTTCCACTGACCTTTCCTTGCCATGCCTGTTCTATAATTTTAAAAGTCGCCTCTTCCATAGTGCCTTTGGGCACTACAAATTTTACAATACCCATATTTGTTACCTATGTTAAATAAAGTAATTATTGTGTTGTTTATTTGTTTTATTTATGCTCTCTATAATTTCTTTAGCTCTTGATACAGAAATATTTTCCTCATTAATCATTTGCTGGGAGATCTTTTCTATTTGATTATTTAAAGCTCCTGCTATTTTTGCAATATTTTTAGAGTGGAGTTTCATATGCCCTTTTTGGATTCCTTCATCAGATAGTGCTCTAATTGCTGAAAAATTCTGTGCCAATCCTGCCGCAGCTATTATCATTGCTAGTTCTTGTGAACTTGTGATATCAAGTATTTTTAAACAAGTCTTGACTAGTGGATGTATGTTTGTAATTCCTCCAATTATTCCAACTGCGAGAGGTATCTCTATTTCACCTACCAGGTCCCCATTTGAATTTTGATACCATTTAGTTAATGATCTATAGTGACCATCTTTACATGCATATGCATGACATCCTGATTCGATTGCTCTGAAATCTTGTCCAGTAGCTATTGCTACACTGTCAATTCCATTCATAATTCCTTTATTGTGGGTCACTGCTCTGTAAACATCAGAATAAGCAAAAGCGTAGGAAAATAGAATTCTTTTCAGAACTTTATCTCCGCCAATCAATGCTTTCGGAAAAACTCCTTTGCATCTTACCAAACGTTTTGTTGCATAATTTGATAATATCTTTAGTATTACTTGACCTTTTGTTAACGATTCTATTTTTGGCGCAATAACTTCGCACATTGTGTTTACAACATTTGCTCCCATTGCGTCTTTTGTATCTACAAAAATTTCTATTATTATCATCGATCCAAGGTTGTTGATGCTTTCATCATCAAGTTGCCTTATCTTTATGTCTACACATTCAGCAAATTTACTTTTGGTATTTGCAAGTTTTATTAATTCTAATTTGTTTTCTATGATTGTTTTTATTGATTTATCCGTGTTTATGTTATTGTTATTTAAAGAAACTAGTTGAATCTGTCCTATCATAATTGATTTATCTGCTTTAGCTTTAAAGCCGCCTGCTTCCTTAGCTATTTTTGCGGCATTGCTTGCTGCTGCTATTACAGAAGGCTCTTCAATTGCCATTGGTATTAAATATTCTTTATCGTTAATAACAAAATTGTTTGCTATTCCTAAAGGTATTTGAAAAACTCCTATTGCATTTTCTATCATCTTATTTATATCTTCGAATTTAAAAATTGCAGTATCATTAAATAATAGAATTTCTTTATCATCAATCTTTGTTTTCTTTTGAATATATTCTAGTCTTTCTTCTTGACTCATATTTCTAAATTTTTTTTCTTTTAAATTAGTCATTTTTAATTATTTTTAAAAGTTTATCCGATCCTGTATTTTGATAAAAATCCTTATTGCCTGTTATTATATACAATGACCCTCCTTTATCTTCTACCACATCTTTTAATTTTCCAAATCCTGTTAATATTGTTGATTGTTCTTTTGATTTAAGGTCAATTATTCTTAAATGCTCGCCGTTTAACGTGGCAACTATTAGTTTACCTTCATAACCAAGCTTGGTAGAATTGCTGATTGTCATTCCTGCCGGATAAATTGAAGGTGTAAAGCAAAATTCTGGCTGTACAAACTGACTTTTTTCCAAATTCCCGCATTGTTCGATAGGCCAGCCATAGTTCTGCCCTGGTTTAATTATATTAATCTCATCGTTTCCTGTAGCCCCAGCCTCACTTTCATATAATACTTTATTATTAAAATCCCATGCTAAACCAACTCCATTTCTATGTCCATATGAATAAATCGCTGAATTCTTGAAGGGATTATCATGAGGAATTGTTCCATCATCATTAATTCTAAGAATTTTGCCTCTTAGACTTGAAAGATTCTGCGCGGATTCTGGAATTGTATTGTCTCCAACTGATACATATAATTTTCCATCAGGACCAAATTTTAATACTCCGCCATTATGCAACTGGGAAGCGGGAATCCTGTCCATTATTATTTTTTTATCAATTATTGTGTTGTTTTTTTCCTGTAATCTTACTATTTTATTAAATATTTTATCATCGTTTTTGTATGTATAATAAATATAAAAATAATTGTTCTTATCAAATTTTGGAGAAATAGTTAAACCTAAAAGACCTGCACCCTCATTAAAATAATCGTCATTTAGTTTGTATTTGTTTAATACCGTTCCATTGTTATTAAGAAATGTTATATTTCCTTTTTGTTCCGATACTAGTATTCTGCCATCAGGTAAAATACCTATACTTGTGGGAAAATCAAGTTTATCTGACAATGTCTTTATTGGTGATTCTTTTTTTTCAGTAAATGGGGTAGGTAATAATATTGTGGTCTCGGAGGGAGAATTCTTTATTGTTATTATGCTTATCCCTATTATTATAATCCCTATTATTATTGCGGTGGCTTTTTTCATATTGTTTTATAAATTGCAAAAGGATTTTAAGTTATTATAAAATACTACTTATAAAGTGATTAATAAAGTAAACTTGATACGAAAAGAAGTCCCTACTCTTTCATTAGACGATTCTGTTTCTAAGGCTATTAATTTAATGTATATCCATTCCATCAAACAAATTCCAGTTGTTGATTTAAATTACAAATATTATGGAATGATATATTATAAGGATTTTATTAATACTCATTTTCAACCTTCATCAAAAATTAAACATTTTATATCTCATGGTACTCATATTTTAAAACCAAATGATGATTTGCAAATTTGTATTAATTTTATGATAAATACTGGAAAAACTGGACTTCCTGTTGTAGATAATGAAGAATTTATTGGCCTAGTTATTGATAAAGATCTGGTGTTGAATGTTGAACTAGAAAATTTAAAAGTCAATGATATAATGTCTAATCCTATAGTTATAGATGAAAACTCTGACTTGGATAATGCATTAAGTTTAATGAGGAAAAATAATATTTCTAGATTGCCTGTTGTAAATGATAAATATCTGGTTGTTGGCGTTATCTCTTTACTTGATATATTAAAAATTACATCAATTCCTAATGAAAAAGATTCACACGCTCCTGCTCCTGGATCTAAAGAAAAACCCGGGTCTGTTCTCATAAAAGATATAATGAAAAATGCTATCACTATTGAAAGTGGTTCATTTATTAAAAATGTGATTGATAGTTTTAAAAATAGCGACGAGTTAATAATTATATCTAATGATAAACCTGTAGGTATTATTACCTCTAAAGATATATTGGAATCATCTATTTCAAAAAAAACTGATTCTATAGTTTATACAGCAAATTTTGATGATGAAAGCATTCGTAACGAAATAGCTCAAAAAATGGAGAAATATATTAAAAAAATAGAAGGAAAACTGGACAATATACAATCTGTTGTAATATATTTTGAGAAACATAAAACACTTTGTTCAATTAGGACTCGACTAATTACAAAAAATCAGGTAATTCATACACACGCTGATGATTATGATCCGTTAAAAGCCTTTAAATCTGTTCTTGATAAATTAGAGAGACAAATCACAGAGTTACATTCAAAAAATGTAGAAAATAAATATAGAGAAAAATTATTTAGCGCAGATGAGGAGATTTGAACTCCTGCTCGCCATACGGCGAATCGGCTTACTTTTAATCAACCTTGGTGTTAACTCAAGGCCGACGCAATAGTGTGGTCCTAGTAATTTTTTTACTTAGGATGACCACTCTGCCACATCTGCACTAAAATTACTTATTGTTTTCCCCTCTATTATATTTTGATACGCAATTAATTGAAATTTTGCCTATTAGGAAATCTCTATTATCATAAATTTGCAAATAATAATTTGTTTTTGAAAATAATGAAAATAAACATCAAACTAAAATATCTTTTGGCTTTAGATTGAAACGTTTTATAGTATATAAAGTTGAGATCACCTCTTGTTATAATTATAATAAATAGATTCAACCATTAATGTACATGCTTTAGCATACAATTTTTATTTCTTATGGAAAATAGTCATCAAAATTCCAATAGTTCTATCCTTGATATATCACATTGTCTTTTCTATGATGGTTCTTCTCTTGCATGAGGACTAATGAATATGATGTTTTAGTTTAAAGAACGTACAGGCCTAGTATGGATACTATGTACCAATCTACCAATACCACAAGTAGTAACTGGAAGTTTCTCATTTTCTTTTGATGTATTCGATAGAAACCTTTCTATTATTGTTATAAACAGGTCTCTTTCTTTTTTTGACCTGCTCATCCCATAAATTTTCTTATTTTTAGACACAATAGCCGCTATCCAGCAAAGCCATGTTAATTCAAAACCGAATTTGAGTTAATTTTCATCTTTTTGAATAAAAAAATTCAGGATCAATATCTTTCTGTGAAATAACTTTTCAGGTTTGTGCTTTAGTATCTGATAATTTATTGCTTTATTGCTCTTCACATTCTTTTAACAAATCATGGTATGGATTTTTATATGTTATATTTCTTAATAAAAAACCAATTAAATGGATATAACATATATTATATTCTGGGGCCAGTCATCTTTCTTATCTAAATACCTTATTATAAATAAGAAAGAAATCTTTTGCTTTTTCCTTAACTTTACAAAGACGGTATAAACTTATAAATTAAAACTTATCTGATTTCCCATATTTACTAATTTTTATAGGTGTTATTTCTTATAACAAGGGAAATGATCCCTATAAACAAACCTTGGCTAGGTGATGAAGAAAAACAAGAGATATTAAATATACTTGAAGAAAATGTATTAACTTCTCCTGCTAATGATGGGGGGAAAAGAGTTCAAGAATTTGAAAATATTTTACGATCGTACGTTGATGTTAAACATGTAATTGCTGTTAATTCTGGGACATCTGCACTTCATGCATCTTTGTTATCTATTGGTATAAAACAAGGAGACGAAGTTATGTTACCTTCTTTTACTTTTGTTGCTACTGCTAATTCTGTAATGGCTACGGGAGCTAAACCAATTTTCGTAGATATCAACAAGCAAGATTATACTATTGATATTCTTGATATGAAAAAGAAGATTAGTAAAAACACTAAAGCCATAATTCCTGTTCACCTTTACGGTCATCCTTCAAATATGAATGAAATTAATTTTATTGCAAGAGCGCATTCTATATATGTTATAGAGGATGCCTGCCAATCATTAGGATCTACTTATCTTCAAAAACAAACCGGAACCTTGAGTGATATAGGTTGTTTTAGTTTTTATGCAAGTAAAGTAATTACAACAGGAGAAGGAGGAGCTATTGCTACTAATAATGATGATTTTGCTGAAAAATTAAAAATGATCCGAAATCATGGCATGATACATGGATATGATACTACATTATTTGGTCTAAATTTAAGATTGCCTGAATTAAGTGCTGGTATCGGGAAAATTCAAATGAAAAAACTAGATAAAATGCTAAAGATAAGGCGAAATAATGCAAATATTTTATCAAACGGATTAAAAAAATTTGAGCAAATGTACATCTATTATTAATTTGCCACAGGAAACTATAGATAAAAAATTTAATTGGTATTTATTTACTGTTGGTTTTAAAGATGAAAATAAGAGAGAACTAGTTAAAAACCATCTTATTAATGAAGGTATAAGTGCAGTAGTATACTATGATCCGCCAGTACATAAAACTCCTTATTATCATAGTTTAGAATCCCCGTCTGATGATGTTTTACCAAACACTATCTGGGCTTGGCGTCATGCTTTATCATTACCAGTTCATCCTTTGGTAACAGAAGATGATCTTTACAAGATTATAAAAACATTTGAAATTTGTATATGATTTTTAAAGCATATAATATTATTAATAACCTGATTCAAACCCTTTAATCTTTTTGAAAATATATTTTATATATGCGATATTTTAACGATTTTATATATGATTTTGACCGTCGAAAGGGATGAATTGCTTTCTAGACGATTTTACCTTGTTGTTTTTTATATTTGTGCATTAATAATGGCTGTAATTACATTTTATTCTATTTATGTTAGTCTAAATGAATATTTAACTAATGGAAAGGTAATAATTGGTGAAGTTTTGGTCAATACTGAATTTCCTTTTAAAGGGCTTTCAAAATTAGTAACATATCTTATGATTGTATCTGTTGTCGGTTGGTACTGTGTCACTAAATTGGGTGGAGATAAGGTAAAAAATATTCCAAAGAGTATAAAAACTATACTTCAGTTAGTTGTTTTGGTCATACTTATAATTTCAATTTATGAATTCTTCTACAATTTTATTATCTGGAATGCTTTAATTACTGCAGATTTACTTCATGGACAGCTAAAGTTAGACAACCTGTACATGCCTTATCCTAATCCTAATACTCCGTGGAATTTGGTATTTGCTACAAAAATGTCTTTAGCCGCATTAATTATTTCATCTCATGGATTCTATGTTATTTCAAAAAATACATAGTAATATCAAATTAAATTTTACATTATCACCAATTTTAATCAATATTTTAGATTATGTGTGTGTATTGTCTGTAAATAGAATTTTATTACAGGGCATAAAAAAATTTATTATGAACAATACTGATAAAAAGAGTATTTTATTGAGTACAAAAGAATGGCAAATAGTTTTGGACTCTTTAAGTAATACTATTTTTAATGAAGAGATTACTGAAGAAGCACGAAAAAATGCTAAAGAATTATATCTTAAGATAAATAAAAATATTTAATTATATATAATTATTATTTTTGTTTTTTAAACATTTTCATAGTTATATCTGGTTTTATTTGCTTTCATAGATTAGTATTAGAAAATAATTATATCTATTCTAAAGTAGGATTATTAATAATACATCAAAATATCAAATTTGGTTATTGTAATAGTAAAATTATGATATCTGGTTTTATCGTCTTTATGTTACGTTTCTAATTTGTCTTATTAATTCTAAAATTTTATCAATATCTTCTGCTTCAGGATTTAATTCTATATATTTATAAAAACTTTTTAATGCTTGTTTAAATTTTTTATTTCTGTATGAAATTATTCCCCTGTCTCTTATTGCTTCAGGATTAAAATTATCTAATGATAATATCATTTCATTGATTATTTCGATCTTGTTCAGGTCATCCACTTCCATATATCCATTCTTTAAATTGTTTAATATTCTAATTAAAATTTGGGATGTACTCGCTTTCTCTAATGTGCTATTAGATATTGAAACTTTCAATCTAGGATTTACTTTATTTAATAAATCCTGAAGGATATAATCATCCATAATTCTACCTTTGTTAAATGGATCAATTATTATGTATTCATTTGAATCTTTATCAAGTATATATTTTACTAAAAAATGTGAAGGAAAATTAACTGGTTCTAATTCAAAATTTAAAAAACTTGCCAAATGAATATAAATTATAGATAATGTTATTGGAATTCCTATTTTTTTTTCTAAAACTATGTTTAAGTAATTATTAATGGGATTGTAATAATCATTTATGTTCGGATGAAATTTTTTATCATCAAAAAAAAACTCGTTAAATTTTTCAATGATATGGGTAGGTCTCATAACTTTTGGATTTTTTATTTTTCTTTTTAACTCCTCCCCTATCTCTTCAATTTGTTTCATATAATACTCAATACTAAGGTCAGGATAGTTGATAATTTTTGCAATATGAAGAATATACTCTGAAATTTCTTTTATATTTTCTTTTTCATTTAATTTTATTACTACGTTTTTTTCCCAATCTTTTATAAGATAGTTATCGTGATATTCAAAATCCACTATAAATAAAAACTCATTTCATACTTATAAGTAAAAATAATAAATATTATAAATTAAATTTTTGAAATGTCATTAATGATTGTTATCATACACTTGGTAGTTTTTTCAAGTAGATCAATTCTAGCATATTCATTAGGTGAATGAATTCTAGAAAAAATATATGTTCCACCTATAGATATACAAGGTGCTTTTAGTAATTTTATAAATTCATACATAGGACCAGTACCTGCAGAAGATACAGAAATTATTGAATCTCCAAAAACTCTATTTGCAGATTCTTGAATTAATTTTACATAGGGATTATTTATTTCTGTTCTACCAGGCGTCTCTCCGTTAATATATGCAATTTGAATGTCTCCAAATCCATTTTTTTCCAT
Organism: uncultured Nitrososphaeraceae archaeon; assembly: GCA_963838615.1. Classification (GTDB taxonomy): domain Archaea; phylum Thermoproteota; class Nitrososphaeria; order Nitrososphaerales; family Nitrososphaeraceae; genus Nitrosocosmicus. The sequence continues at coordinate 28,890 of CAWISD010000011.1, read as the reverse complement.
ATGTTTTTTTAATCTTTCGAATTGTAGATTCGGATCCATATAGGGCACTAATCGAAAATCTATTTTGGCAGATGCCTTGGATGGTATTATTGTCTTGGCCCCCTCGCCTGTATATCCTGAAATTAATCCTGTAATATTGCAGGTGGGTTCGTTTATCAATGCTTTTTTAATATCTTTTGTATTAATATTATTAACAAATTTATTGATTCCATATTCTTTTTTGAAACTCTCTTCATCAAATAGTTCATTTTCTATTAATTTGATTTCTTCTTCAGTTAATGCTTTAATTTCTTTATACCAATCTTCAATCAATATCATTCCTTCTTTATCAACTAATGTTGATAGTGCTTGAACTAATTTCCAGGCAGGATTTTCAATTAATACTGCCAAGCTTGAATGAACGTCCCTGGATGGACCTGTTGCAGTCAATTCTATATATAATAATCCTTTCATACCTAGACTTATTATAGGATGATTTTTTTGGTCGATATATCCAAATTCCCATATAACTAAATCTGTTTTGAATTTATTTCTGTATTTATTTATGTAATTTGAAATATTGTTACTTCCTATCTCTTCTTCACCTTCTACTAAAAATTTTATATTGATTGGAACATCCCCTGTCTGTTTTAACAAATATTCTACTGCGTTTAATCTTGTTATTAGTTCTCCTTTGTCGTCAGAAGCGCCTCTTCCAAAAATTTTATTATCTTTAACTATCCCTTCAAACGGATTATATTCCCATAAATCCAATGGTTCTTCTGGTTGAACATCATAATGATTATAAAATAATATCGTTTTTCCATTTGGGTTTGATTTTGATTTTACTTCTCCATATACTATTGGTGGATACGAGTTCGCATTATCTTTATCCAAATAGATTAGTTCTGAAAAAATTCCAATTTCTTTCATAATTTTTACAATTTCTTTAGCACATTCTTCAAGATTTTGTTTTTTTGCTGAAACACTTGGAATTTTGATTAGTCTTTGAAGGTCTTTTATCAACTTATTAGTATCAATTTTTAGGCCGAAGTCATTTATGGTCATTTAATGTTTTGGTAATAGTCTATTAGTATAAAAACTAAATTTTTTGTTAATATTTTTATAACCATCTACTATTAAATTTTTTATTGAGTACTGAAAATTTAAAAAATATTTTTCTTTCACCTACATCTATTGCAATAGTAGGAGCTTCTGAAAAGCCTGGGGTAGGAAAAGCCATTTTTTTAAATATATTAAATGGTTACAAAGGAAAAATTTATCCTATTTCACCTACTAGTTCTTCTATATTTGGGATAAAAGCGTACAAAAGTGTTTTAGATATAGACCAAGATATAGACCTTGCAGTTGTGGCAACTCCTAGTAAAATTGTTCCATCTGTTATGGAAGAAATAGGTAAAAAGAAAATCAAAGCCTCGATAATTGTTTCAGCTGGTTTTAAAGAAGTGGATGAATCCGGTGCTAAACTTGAACAAAGAATTGGTGATATAGGAAGACAATACGGAATCCGAATAATTGGACCGAATTGCCTTGGAATAATGAGTTTAACCGAACAAAACCTTGTGAATCTCACATTTTTAAAAATTACTCCTAAATATGGTGAAATCGCATTAGTTTCTCAAAGTGGTGCTATTTGTGCAGCTACTGTAGAAGACGCAATGGCCCAAGGAATAGGTTTTTCAAAAGTAATTAGTATGGGAAATAAAGTCGATATGGATGAAAATGATATTCTTGAATTGCTTGAAGATGATCCCTTTACAAAAGTAATTGTGATGTATTTAGAGGATATTCATGATGGCCGTAGATTTATGAATGTTGCAAAAAGAATTACTTTTGAAAAAAGAAAACCAATAGTTGTTTTAAAAGCTGGTAGAACGCCTGAAGGGGCCAAAGCAGCTATGTCTCATACAGGCGCGTTAATGGGATCAGATGAAATATATGAATCCGTTTTCAAACAATCTGGAGTAATTCGAGTTGATACTATGCAAGAATTGTTTGAATTAGCTACTGCTTTTTCAAAACAACCTTTACCTCTAGAGAATAAAGGTGTTGCTATTGTTTCTAATGCGGGAGGACCTGCAATTATATCGACTGACGCTTGCTCAAAATATCAGATACAAATGGCTGACATTTCTGATTCTAAAGATTTTATATCAAAAGTTATTCCTCCGCATGGTTCTTCAAAAAATCCTGTTGATATTGTAGGGGATGCTGATTTTAACCGATTTGAAAAGGTTCTCCAAGAAATATTATCCAATCCTAATGTTGGCTCTGTAGTTACAATGTGTACTCCTTCTGCAACTTTGGATTATAATGAATTAGCCAAAACAATAATCCGAACATCTAAAAATACTGGTAAAACTATGTTGGCAGCTTTGATGGGTTTAGCTGAAGGATTGGAAAATAAACAAATATTGTCAGAAGGTGGTGTACCGCATTTTATGTATGCTGAACCTGCTATACGAACACTTGAATCTATGTATAGATTTAGTAAATGGTTAAATTATAAAAACGAGCCTATCAAATCCTATTCTGTTGATAAATATAAAGTTAAAGATATTTTGTCTGATGTAAAAAAACAAGGACGTTCGAATCTTTTAGAAGATGAGGGCTATGAAGGTACTTAAAGCGTATGGCTTTCCTGTTCCTAAAAGTGTACTTGTAAATAATGAGAATGATGCAATTAATGCCTCGAATAAAATTGGTTATCCTGTAGTAATGAAAATATCTTCTAAAGATGTTATACATAAATCAGATTCTGGGGGTGTAAAAGTTGGAGTAAAAGATGCTGTTGAAGTAAAAGATGCTTTTAACCTAATATTATCTAATGTAAAAGCACGTCATCCTGATGCAGATATTAAGGGTATTCTTGTCCAAGAAATGATAACTCAATCAAGAGAAACAATTCTGGGTGCTAAACAAGATAAGTTATTTGGACCATTATTGTTGTTTGGTTTAGGCGGTATTTATGTAGAGATTCTAAAAGATGTGATTTTTAGATTGGCACCTATTTCTGAATCAGAAGCAAGAAATATGGTCGAATCTATAAAAACTATTGGTTTATTAAAAGGCGCAAGAGGTGAAAAATATTCTGATATATCATCTGTAGTTGATTGTTTATTAAGATTGTCGCAGCTAGTTGTTGATTTTCCTGAAATTGAAGAATTTGATATAAATCCACTACTAGTTCTAGAAGAAGGAAAAGGTTCGAGGGTGGTAGATGTAAGGATTAAAATTAAAAATAATTAATAGCCTTATTACTCTAGTTTTTTTCCACATTCTTCACAGAACATCGCCTCAATATCATTTTTGTAGTTACAATTTATACATAACTTGGAATTCTGGTTTTTATCTATTGTCTTATTACTCTCAAAATTTTTTTCTTGTAAGATAATTATGTCTCCAATCTTATCGATATTATCCCAGGTAATTTCAATAATTTCTTTCTTTGAATTGATTATTTTAAAACTGAATTGGGCTTTTCCTTTCAAATTTTTTCTTAAACCTATTTCGCTAACTTTACCAACTAGTTGCGCATTATTATTATAAGTAGACATGCCTACTATTTCTTCAATAGAACTATACTCTGGTTCTAAATCACTTATAGGGAAATTATTTATAGTCGAATGTGTTTCCATATCTTGATCGCCTTGTCCTAATTTTGATGATTCTTTTTTAATGTCGACTTTTCTATCTATGTCATTGCTATTTGGTGAGTAAGCGTTATTCTCCTTTAAATCATTAAATTTTCTATATTGTGCAATAGTATAATCACATAGTTTGCATTTATACTCTCCTTTTTCAATTAGTATTATATTTTCGCCTAAATCTTCATTCGGATTTTCATATTGAATATTTGGAGCTCCTTCATAACCTTTTTCACATTTATTGCAATAATATTTGACAAATCTATCAGTTTCCATCCTTCCTATCCCAGCTAAAAATAATTCCGGGCCTCCTAAATTTGCCATTTTTTGTTCATCATCATTGATTTTGGCTATGGTATATCCACCAGAACCCCTCAATTTTTTCTCAATAAAAATACCTTCTTTGTCCATGGTTATAAGGTATATTAAAAGGTAAGATTAAATAATATATAGGTATCTTATCGTTTTAGAAGATTATTATATTATATGTTATTTCAATATTGTGATGGTCTATTTGTGATTTTACTAGTATGTTTAGTCTAAATAGAAATTATTTTGTTATACAGTGATGCTTTTAACATCATTTCCTGTATCATATTCTTTAGTCTTACCGGAATAAACATATTCGCCAAACGTTCTTTTTATACAAGAAAACACAGTTTCTACAATCCATCTTTGTCCATAGCTTACGCTATCCTTCCATTTTTGCAGATCATTTCTTTGTGCCAAAACAGATAGATTTCTAAAGATGTTACCTTTTTTCCATCTAACTTTAGCATTCTTTCTTACTTTAATACAAGGCAGGATTCCGTTGTCAGTATAAATATCTAAAAATATCATTACCCTCATAAGCTCCTTCATCAGCAAATAGTTTGCCGGTTGTTGTCATACTATCTGATTTTATAATATTATCAACCAATTCTGGTAATGCTTTACTATCATGGACATATTCATCAGTTTCTTTCATAGAAAGAATTTTCTTGGTCTTCACATCTTACTGCTATATGTATTTTTAAATATCCCAAAAAGATTCATCCACTTTGTTGCCTACTTAAGCTTTGCATTTCTCTCCATGAAAAATAATCATCAAACCTTTTTTTATTCTTACTTACGACATAGTTCTCAATCATATTCTGGTTTCAAAAACTTTCAAGATTTTAAACACTAGGTTCTGCCATTTACTGGTGATGCAGAGGATTTTTGTCATGAATTTTGGCTAGTTTAAATGGATTTCCCTCACAACAAACATGTATGGATCAATCAATATATGATTACAAGTAGATCCTTTTGTATGGATTTAAATACGATCGATCTAAATGAACTTGGAGCCAGTACTAATTGCTGTCTCGTTTATTGTGTACTTTAACTTCTTATTTCACCTTATTGTAATCCTTAAGATTGTGTTTAATATGGAAACGTGGTTGCGTTTAATAAAACAATATAGTTTTTAAGGTAGCGTTTTCAGTGATACCTAAAAAATGGTATATCTTAGAACCCATATACTATGAATTGTCGTTTCTAGAATTCCTGAAGGAAATATATGATCTTCTGCTTTATTGCATGATTCGAAAAATAGTTAAAATCGTACAGGATTTTTAGCAAATCATATTCAAATATGACTATTAAATCCTGTTAACAATGATAAAACGTCAACAAAAACGATTAAAATAATCATACAACACAACATCTTCAATCTAGATTTTTAGTCAAGTGAAGAGGCCTTTTACATAATCGTATTATTAGTCGGGTCCTACAATAGGCAATGCCTTGTTTGGAGGAAATGTTATGACCTTATCTTGTGTATCTTTTTCTATTTTTTCAAATTCGATTGTTATTTCAATAGGTGCATTATATCTTGAACTTAATTCTTCTGCTAGATTTATTATAGATTGTTTATCTGCAAATTCTTTTGAACCTTGCAAAAATGCCCTTGTTTGTCTGTAGGCTGTTTTTCCTCCATACTTTGATTTGAGAAAATTAGCAATATCTTCGACCTTATCTAAAGATATATCATTATAATAAAAACATATTCCATTAACAGGTTCTTTGTCAAATGGGGTTCCATATTTATACCAGAATACTCCAAAATGCTCGTATTCCCCTTGCAAGCATTTTATCTCCCAATGATTAGCATTTTCTATAGGATATTCGCCATTTTTTAAATCATCGAAATTAAGTCTCCAATATCTTACACGCATTATATTTCTATGAATAATTAGCTATATTTATTACTTGTAAAAATCTTCATAACAAACCATTATAAATGATTCACTATTTTGATAAAATAATTGGATAGTAGAATACAATTATTATTAGATATGGAAAAACACTTTGATATCCAGGATGATTCATTTTTTGAAAAATTATTAAAACATGAAGATTATATCATAAGAACAAGAGCTGTTTGTATCCTTGCAGATATCTCTGGTGAAAAGGCAGTAGAATTAATTGGAGATGTCTTACTAAATGATGTGGATCATTTAGTAAGACATGAAGCAGCTTTTTCACTTGGACAATTAGGCTATACTAGCGGAATAAATGCTCTCACAAAAGCAGTTTTGGCTGATCCAAGTTTTTTTGTAAGACATGAAGCAGCTATTGCTTTAGGAGTTATTGGATCCGAACTGTCTAGAAATGTCTTAAAACAAGCTTTAGATGACGAACGTCAAGAAGTACGAGAATCAGCTTTTGTTGCTCTTGCTAATCTGGATTATATTTCGTATGTAAAAAGAAATAATAAATTTACAAAAATGACTGGTGGTTAATAAATTTGTTATTGTATTTTAAATTGCAATTTGATAAATTATTTTATATATTTTGGCAATCAACAAATTAATATCGATACGATGAAATTTATAATATGTCCGAGTCAAAACAAGTCGAGGGATTGCTATTGCTCCAAAACGAACATATTGATAAATTTAATGAATGGAGGATGAAAAATCTTAATGTAAAGTTAATATGCGATGGAAATGATTTTTCTAATAAAGATATATCTAATGCATTTTTGAATGGGATTACTTTTATTAATTGTACCTTTTCAAATTCTAAACTTAGAACTACAAATTTGGTTCAATCTAATTTAATGAATTCTAATTTTAATGGTGCAGATTTATCCAACGCAATAATAATGTTTGCGGATTTAAAAAATTCTTTTCTAACTAAAAGTAATTTAAATAATACTAATTTTATGGGTAGTGATTTACAAAGAGCTGATCTTCGCGAAAGTATATTAAATAAAACAATATTTGTTGAGGCAAACTTAATTGATGCTAATACCTACGGTTTGGACAAAAGTAGAGCATTTCTAAAATTTTCTAAATTAAAAGGGACAACATGGGAATAATTATTTTATTATCTGTTTTGTTGCCTAATTAAATTTTTTGTATTTGTTAGATGAATTCTATTTAAAATTTCCTTATTGTACATTTGAAATTCGAATTATAATAATAACAATTTGCTCATTAGATAACGAATTTCATAGTAGGGCAACAAGCATTATTATCTACTTTAATTCTTTATACAGTTCTTTTTCGATATTGATTACTTATTTTATTATACTACTTGCTTTTTATTATTAAAAATAATTCCCGTTGTTCCACTTTTTCCGATCTTTCCGATAACTTTTGGATTAAATTTATTTTTATTTAATTCATCAATAACCGTTGAACACAATTCTTTGGATATCAGTATTATGTTGGTATTGGATGTTGATGCTGTAGGATTAGATATTAAATATTCTTTTGATACAAAGTTTGCAATGTCGCTATCAATCAAAGGGATGTCATTTATAATTAATTCCTTGTTGATTAGTTTCGAGATTTCATATAGAGCTGAAATTCCATTTTTTGAAATAGGGTATGTAACTAGTATATGTGATTGAAAGTCAAATTCATTCTCAAAGTCTGGTAAAAACTTTGTAATTAGTTTGCCTAATGAGGTCTTTGGTTCAGTTAAATTTTTAATAGCCAGATTCTTTTAATTGATTTAATCTATTTTCCTGTATTCCCTATTTGTTCAATTTTTCAAATAATTTTTCATTTAAAGTGGTAATTGTGTATAAACTAAGACATGCTAAAAGACCTAATTTGTCAGTAATTATTATCTGCATATCTTCTTTTATCAAGTCGTATCTATTTGGTAGTTCTTTATGGCATACTGCCTGTTGCAGTTGTGCCAAAAAAGAGACCGTCTAATTTTAATGAGCTATAGTCTTCAAATGAATAGTTGTATTTTATTGTGAAATTATCAATATTTTTTCTAATTCTATCAAGAATATCCTCATTAGGTGCATCATAAATAGGAAAAAGCTTTATATCAATTGAACATCCTAATAAATTTAATAAATTAATAGACTCGGTAAAGGATATTTCCATATGAATTGGTGATTCTATGTTTTGACTAACATCTGTAGCTTGAGTATTGGAATTAGTAACAACTGTATATCCAGTTATATTTCCTCTTTGAGTTTTGATATGATCAAATAACGTAAATTGAAAGTCTTCCCTAGCTGTTTGTTGGTATGATAGATATTTTTTCTATTTCTATTTTTGTTTTCAGTTGTTCAGATATTTTTTTTATCTTTTTTATTAAAAGATTATTATCATAAACTATTTTCTTATCCCATTTTATTATTGAAAGAGCTTTTTTTGTTTTTAGATCTTCCTGGTTTTAATTCTTCATTCGATTTATAAATCCTTCTTATTATTTCTATATTTTTTTTTTCAGGATAATGAAAATAACTATAATAATGTGGGCTAATTTTTAAACTATTTCTTTTAAGTTGTTCAGATAAAATGTTTAACCTATTGTATTTTATCTCGTTAGAACATTCTGGTAACCATCTTAAAGGATCAAATCCTAGATCATGATATTTTGTAAATAATTTCCATTTATTTTCTGATTCCAGACTTTTCACCACGAGATTTATTAACTTCTATTATACTTATTAATAAACTATGATAACATTGGATAAATAATATTATATCTTTTTAAAAGAATTTTATTTGAATGTTTATAATTTCTTTTGCAATAATAGTTATATGATCTAAATGATAATTTATAGTATGTTAAATCAAGATAAAAAAATTAATCTTATAAAATCATCTTCTATGGATTTTGATGAATTAGAAACAAAAAATGCTAAGGATATCTTATCATGGTCGATGGAAAAGTTTTCTCCCAAAATCGCATTTGCATCTAGTTTTGGTGCTGAAGATGTTGTTGTAATTGATTTGATGATCAAGATCAATAAAAATAATAGCCACATATTTACTTTAGATACAGGTAGACTTAATCCAGAAACTTATGATGTTATGGATCAAATACAAAAAAAATATCAAATATCTATAGAGACCTTATTTCCAAATTATTTAGATGTTGAGAAAATGGTATATGAAAAGGGCATAAATTTGATGTATCAAAGTATTCCAAATAGAAAACTTTGTTGTGAAATTCGAAAAATTCATCCTTTGAAAAGAATTCTGGAAACTTTGGATGCTTGGATAACTGGTTTGAGAAGAGATCAAACTTTTACAAGAGCAAATGTTAAAAAAATAGAAATAGATTCTTCCAACAATGGTATTATTAAAATTAATCCATTGGCTGACTGGACAAATGACATGATTTGGGATTATATAAAAAAGAATGATATACCTTACAATAAACTACATGATAGGGGTTATCCTAGTATTGGTTGTGCTCCATGTACCAGAGCTATATTATCTGGAGATGATTTACGATCAGGTCGATGGTGGTGGGAAAATGATCTACATAAAGAATGTGGATTACATTGGAATAAAAATTAAAATCAGGATATTGCTAGAAAAAAAGAAATAACCTTTATTATTTTGTAAATATGATGTTTAAACCACACGGTGGTAATCTTGTAAATAATTTCATCGATTCATCTAAAATTGATAATGATTTATTTATATTGGATGTAGATCTTAGATTAAAAAAAGAAATAGAAAATATTTCTTTTGGTGTCTTTAGTCCTTTAAAGGGATTTGTAAGCGAAGAAGATTTTCTTAGTATTTTAAAAAATGGTCGTCTTAGTAATGGTTTACCTTGGACAATTCCTATTGTATTAGATATTGATAATGATTTTGCCAAAAAAGTTAAAGATGCATCTGAAGTTGCTTTACGTAATAATGGTAAAATTTTTGGAATATTGTATATCAAAGATCTATATAGATTTGATAAATTGCAATCAGCAAAGTCAATTTTTCAAACCGATGATCGTTCTCATCCTGGGGTATATAGTTATCTTACAATGAAAGACACTCTTATGGAGGGACAAATCAAAACACTAAATCCACTTAATTCAGATGATAAAAAACGTTTAACACCAATACAAGTTAGAGAAGAAATTAATAATCGTGGATGGAAAAGTACTGTAGCATTTCAAACTAGAAATGTTCCTCATGTGGCACATGAAATGTTACAAAAGGCAGTACTGAATATTTATGATGGTTTATTTATTAATCCTTTGATAGGGAAAAAAAAGACTGGAGATTTTAAAGATGAGGTAATTCTAGAATCATATCAATCTCTAATAAATAACTATTATCCAATATCAAAAATAATTTTCTCTACTTTACATACCGAAATGAGATATGCAGGACCAAAGGAAGCAATTCATCATGCTATTATGCGTAAAAACTTTGGTTGCTCTCATATTATAATAGGAAGAGATCATGCAGGAGTAGGTAATTATTATACTCCGTTTGCTGCTCATGATATTTTCAAAGAGTATCCTGACCTTGAGATAGAGCCAATATTTTTTCCTGCTTTTTATTATTGTAAAAAATGTTCACATTTTGCAAATGAACGGATATGTCCTCATGATTCGAATTTCAAAGAAGAATTAAGTGGTACTAAAATGAGAAAAATGTTTTTATCTGGAGATAGTGCCACCTCATCATCTTATGCGTCCTGAAATATCCAAAGTTATATCATCATATCAAAATCCATTTGTTGAGTGAAAATATATATATTTTGTATAATATGAATTTTACAAATATATACGTGCTTTAAAAAGAAAGATTAAGATGATCATATGTAAGCAATTTTCTTTTTCTTGTTTTCTCTTCCTTTTTTTATTTTTAACATTAAGCATTATATATTATCCAAGTTTAATCTTCTCTCAATCAAATGATGCTCCTAAATTTCAAGTATTAAAAAAAGATATGGATGAAAAAATTACCTTTCCTTACACTGCTTCTAATCATGATCGAAAGAACCCATCTGAATATGTATTTAAAGAGCCTATACTAAATGATTGGAATGTATTTATTAATAATAATATATCCTATTCTAATAATCCTGAGGCAAAAACCGTAATACAATTGAAAGAGCCATATCCAAGTGAGAAATTTATTGAACTAACAATGTTTGGGGACAAATCCAAAAAATTCTCTGTTGCAGTAAATACCAAAGAAAGTGGACGATTGGAATTATATCAAAATCCTTTTAATGGTTGGTCTTTGGATAATCCTGTTGTTGTAAGTAGTGGTGTTGACCAAGGAATATCTGTTACTGATGGTAAAAGAATAATTGTTGATAAACTATCACGTAAATGGATTTAATCTCGGCTCGATTAATGTTTTTGGAAAAGATGAATCCAACTTGCCGGATAGTACATTAAAAGGATCTATTCAATTTGAAATTATATTTGGACATCCTGCTCAATCTTATATGTATTATATGCCATTAATAGTGATGATTGGTGTTGGAGGGATATTGTTATATTTAATAAAGGTTAAAAAAAGAGATCCATCATAAATATGCCTTTTTTCTAAATGTTTAACTACCACTTGTTTTTTCTTTATAATAATTACAATTTTCTGTTAATTTACAATGATTACATTTGGGCTTTATTGGAAGACAAATATTTTGTCCATATCTTACTACTATGGAATTTAATTTTATCCAATATTTTTTATCTAAAATATTTGACAGTATCTCTTCTGTAGTAAACGGATCTTTTGTTTTTATTATTCCTAGTCGGTTGAAAATTCTATGTACATGTGTATCGACTGGAATTGCAGGTATTTTAAATCCATAAACCAATACACAATTAGCAGTTTTTCTTCCAACACCTGGTAACTCTAACAAGTCTTTAGTATTGTTTGGTGTTTTACCTTGATATTGCTTATTTATGATATCTGAAACTTCTTTTATTCTTCTAGACTTTGATGTTATAAAAACCTACAGACGATATTGCTTTTTTGATATCTTCTATATCTGCATTTGCAATATCTTGTGAGTTTTTGTATTTTGTAAACAATTTTGTTACTGCCTTAGTTGTTTGCTCATCTCTTGTTCTTGATGAAAGAATTGTTCCGATTAATACCTTAAATGGGTCTCCCTCTTCTTGTTTATGTAATTGGTCAAGTGCAGTTAATCTTACAAACTTATTATTCTTTAATACATTCTCCATAACTTCAAGTATTTTGACCAGATCTGCCATAATTGTAAAAAATAAAAAAAGTTTTCTATATTTTATTGTCTCTTTTTGATCCTGGCCCTACCTGTCTTTCTTGGTGCGATATTACCTACTTTTGCTCCAGGTGGTGTATTTCTTCCAACAGATGATGGGTGACCAATATGTTGGTGCCTTCCTCCTCCATGAGGATGATATACAGCTGCTTGTGCAATTCCTCTAACTATAGGATATAATCTTCCCCTTGATTGCATATATTTTGCTTTATTTCCCGCTTTGAGAAATGGTTTCTCTTTTTTTCCTCCACCAGAAATAATTCCAATCATTGCACGGCACTTTGGATTCATATTTAATATACTTCCTGATGGAAATTTTATTTTTACACTGTCTATTGAATGTGAAAAAACTATTGCAGAGGAACCTGCTGCCTTGATAAGCTTTCCTCCATCCCCGATATTTTTTTCTATATTACAAATGAGTGTTCCATCCGGAATTGATTCTAAATCTAGGATATTTTTAGATGATGGATTTGCACCATTTCCCATCTCTATCCTGTTTCCAACTATTGTACCCTCGGGTGCTGGAACATATGAATAAAGTCCATTATCAAATTTAATTTTAGCTACTGGTGCATCTCTTCCACGCTCATGTATTATATCCATTACAACTCCAGAATGGAGTTCCTCGATCTTAAAATTAGGATATTTAGTGGGAGCTATTTTTCCAACTATTATTGCTCTAAATTGCTTTCCTCCTCTTCCTCTTCTTCGTACTAGTGTCCTTTTCCCCAATTAAATCTAAATACTAGTCTAAGAAACCCGCTTTTAAATTTATTCTATTTTTTGTGGCTTCCAATTAATTTACCAATAAATTAAGTTTATTTATTATTGTATAGGTTATGTTTACTTTGCTAAACCTGGAGATAAATATGCACCATTTTTATATGTTATTTAACAAATAGAATATACTAAGGATATTAAATATAATGAATTATAATTATACTTGTTATACCTTTCGTTTAGAGAGAAATATTTAAAGTACTATTCTATTTTATCAAAAGAAATCATGCTTTCATAAGGAAATGGATTCAACAGTATAATCCAAAAAATATTATAGAAGAGAAAGGTAATATTGCATTTATGGTTGATGAAATACTTATTAAAGTAGTCAACCAGCAGGACCTGATTTGGATTGCTATTAATTCAATAGACAAAGTAATTTTGGATATTCATGTATATTTAAGCGATCCATGCTTGTTGCTGAGGAACAACTCCTAAACCATTTGATAGAGATATGGAAAATACTGATTATCCGAGTTAGTAGTAGAAAACGTTATTTGCAAACATGTAAATTCGTGAAAGTGGATCATCGTATACATATTCTTTGTATGAGAAAAACCTTGTCGACAGGACTATCTGTATATCAAGGATAGAATAGAACGCTTTGAATGCTATTTTCCTTGTCGAAAAAAGAATTGCAAATTAAAACATATTCTAAAATGGTTTAACCTATTGTTGAATATCACAATAAAGAATAAAGATAGTATTTCTGAAGTAAAGAAGATCATTGTATAATAGGTAATTTAAAAGTGTAAAATAAGTCGATTCAACTATTTTTTGATTATTTTTCATAATAATAAAGTTATAAGGAGTTATATTGTAATAGTTTCTGTGAGCCAAAACACCACAACTTTAAAGGTGCTTGAAGCTTATACAAGAGATGTAGGCCGTGGAGTTGCTAGAATTGATTATGATTCTATGGATTCATTGAGTGCATCTACTGGAGATGTTGTTGAAATAAAAGGAAAGCGTAAAACCGTTGCAAAATGTTTACCTCTTTATCCTTCCGATGAAGGTAAGGGTATAATCAGAGTTGATGGTCTGGTTAGAAACAATGCAGGTATAGCTATTGGTGATGCTGTAGTTGTAAAAAAGATTAAAGCTGTTCCTGCAGAAAAAGTTGTTGTTGCACCTTTAGAAGCTATTCCTCCAATCGACGAGCGATATCTAGCCGATGCTCTTGAAAGTGTGCCATTGATTAAAGGGGATAATGTTATGGTACCTTATTTTGGTGGCAGACTTACATTCCAAGTTATAGGGGTTACACCGGGATCTGGTGTTGATGCTGTTTTAGTTACACAAAAAACAGTTTTCCATATCGCTGAACGTGGTGAAACACTACGTGGTGTACCTCAAGTTACATATGAAGACATTGGAGGATTAAAAGACGAAAGCCAAAAAGTACGTGAAATGATTGAATTACCATTACGCCATCCTGAAATATTTGAAAAACTGGGTATAGAAGCACCAAAGGGAATATTGCTTTATGGTCCTCCAGGTACAGGTAAAACATTACTTGCCAAAGCCGTTGCTAATGAGAGTAGTGCACACTTTATTAGTATTTCTGGTCCTGAAATTATGAGTAAATTCTATGGTGAATCAGAAGCAAGACTTCGTGAAATATTCAAAGAAACCAAAGAAAAAGCTCCATCAATAATATTTATCGATGAAATAGATTCTATAGCACCAAAAAGAGAAGAAGTAACAGGCGAAGTTGAACGAAGAGTCGTATCACAGTTACTGTCTTTGATGGATGGTCTTGAAGCCCGAGGTAAAGTCATTGTTATTGCTGCTACTAATAGACCAAATGCTATTGATCCAGCACTTAGAAGACCTGGTAGATTTGATAGGGAAATAGAAATTAAAGTACCTGATAAACGCGGTAGACTGGAAATTCTTCAAATTCATGCAAGAAATATGCCTTTAGATTCTGATGTTAATCAAGAAAAAATTGCATCTGTTACCCATGGATTTGTTGGTGCAGATCTTGAATATTTATGTAAAGAGGCGGCCATGAAATGTTTGCGACGATTGTTACCAGAACTTAATCTAGAAGATGAAAAGATCAATCCTGAAGTGTTAAATAAATTAATTGTAACTATGAATGATTTTGATAATGCTATAAAAGAAGTAATGCCATCTGCCATGAGAGAGGTTTATTTGGAATCTCCTGATGTAAAATGGAATGATATTGGTGGACTTGATGAAGTTAAACGAGAATTACAAGAAGCTGTAGAATGGCCATTGAGGTATCCTGATCTTTATACCCAGCTAGACCACACTATGCCTAAAGGAATTCTTATGCATGGTCCATCAGGCACTGGAAAAACTATGCTTGCTAAAGCAGTAGCAACAGAATCTGAAGCTAATTTTATAAGTGTAAAAGGGCCAGAGCTTCTTTCCAAATGGGTTGGAGAATCTGAACGTGGTATTAGAGAAATATTTAGACGTGCCAGACAAGCAGCTCCTTGTGTTATTTTCTTTGATGAAGTTGATTCTATTGCACCAATTAGAGGACTTGGTGGCGATAGTATGGTGACCGAACGAGTAGTTTCACAATTGCTGACTGAAATGGATGGTATTCATTCTTTAAATGGTGTAGTTACCATTGCTGCTACCAATAGATCAGATATGATTGATCCTGCTCTATTGAGGCCTGGACGATTTGATAGAATAGTGTATGTACCATTACCAGATAAAACTACAAGAAAAAAAATACTAGAAATTCATTCTTCTGATAAGCCTATTTCAAAAGATATTGATTTTGAAAAAATAGCTGAACTTACAGAAGGATTTAGTGGAGCAGATGTAAGTTCTGTTGTTAATACTGCTGTATCTATAGTTTTACACGAATATCTTCAAACATATAGCAGTCCTGAAGATGCTACTAAGCATGCTTCAGAAGCCCATGTTACAATGAAGCATTTTGAAGATGCAATTAAAAAGATTAAAGGACAAAAAGAAAATAGATCTGGAGAAAAATTGACAGTCCCATATTATAGATAGTTATTTTTTTCATTTTTATTATAAAAAGTCTTTTTCATATCATTTTTTTATATATCATTAATAATAAATTTTATAAATAAATTAATAAAATAAACAAAATAAAAATATTTTAAAGGGCAATGTTTTTAAGTATAATCTATATGAATAAATTTCACAAAAAGAATGGTAGAAAATGTAATACAGGTTTTTCAAAATAAAGTAACGTTACCTCAAACAAAACGTTTCCTTTCAAATAAAGAAATTAATATTATGGCAGAAAGATATGGTACACCTTTATATTTTATAGATGAAAAAACTTTACATGATAAATTATTAGAACTTCATCATGCTTATAAGAAATTTAAAGGCGATGTAAAAATTGCTTATTCTGTAAAAGCCAATTTTAATCCATCAGTTCTAAAAACTTTTATGAAAGATGGCATAACTTTTGATCTTACTTCTCTTGGCGAATTGTATTTTATAAAACGATTGAATGGAATCCCTGAAAATATAATTTATACTAGTGTTACAGAAGAACTTGATGAATATATAGAGGTATTAAAAAATGGAATTAAAAGGATTGTAGTTAGTTCTTATTATGGATTTATTAATTTATCAAAAGCTGCGAGTATTGTAAATATTCGGCCTAAAATTATGGTACGTATAAATCCTGAAGTGGGCGTTAAAGCAGAAGTTCGTGCATCTTATAAAAATGGAAAATTTGGTGTGCCTTTTAATGGAGGAAAAATTGATTCAGCATATTTTATTGTTAAATCAATATTTAATAATCCTTTATTGGACTTTGAAGGATTTCATTTTCATCTTGGCTCTCAAATAACTAATTTTGTATGCTATGTGAATGCTTTAGAGAGACTTAACTCTCTTATAAATAAATTAAAAAAAGAAATCAATAATTTTTCAATAGCTACTTTGGATATTGGTGGAGGCACCCCAGTATTTTATAATCGACCCTGTTCCTACTCCCGATGAAATTGCATCAATATATATGGAAAAACTAAATAATTTGGTATCTGATCATGGCAATTTTACATTGATGATCGAGAGTGGACGATTTCTTGTTGCAGAATCTTCAATAATGGTATCAAAAATTGTAAATACCAAAGAATATAATGATCATAAAATAATTATTTTAGATACTGGATATCATCTTTTACTAGATGCAGCGTTACTTAAACAAGAATATCCCCAAGAAGTAATACCTTGTGAAAATGATGACTATAGAAATGAACATTGAAAGTAAAAATAAGCCTTCTGTAAAAAATATTCATCTTGCAGGGAGATTGTGTGATACATTGGATGTTTTTCCAATTTCTAAAGTATCTGATCTCTCTTTTGCGACTATAGGAAATTATGTTTTATTTTATAACATAGGTGCTTATTCTTTAGTATTTAATATGCCATTTCATTGTCAAACAAAACCTCCTGTTTTAATGAAAACGATCGATAATGATTTTAAATTAATTAGAAAAGGTACTTCATATGAAGAATTATTTATTGAAGAAGGTGGCCAAATATCATAATATTTTTTAAAATTTTGGAACATATCTTGCGATGATGAATTGATGGAATATTTTAGAGTTCATATTTTTATTCGTGGAAAAGTTCAAGGTGTTTATTTTAGACAAAATACTGCCTCTAAAGCACAGGAATTAAATGTTTCAGGCTGGATTAGAAATTTGAAAGATGGGCGGGTAGAAGCTGTATTTGAAGGTGAAAAAGTAAATATAAATAAATTATTGAATTGGTGTCATGAATGGCCCTAAAGATGCAATAGTCAGAAATACTGAAATTGTAAATGAGCAATTTAAAAATGAATATTCCGATTTTCAAATCATAAAAACTGTCTAATATTTTGTAATTATACAATATATTTAATTTGAAGGAATTACGATAATTTTATTATAATATATTTTGATGGGAAGAAAATATTTTTTATCTTAATTAATTGAATTCCAAGTCAATAAATATCATTTAAATGATAAATTATTATTATTAATTAATGGAGAACGGTAAATCAGATAATTTGTTAAATCAAAATTTTTATTATTTGTTATTCTAAGTTATAAATAATAGATCTCTTGATAATTAAACACCTATCAAAATTTTATAGATTATCTAGATTAATTGTATATTTACATTTTAATTTGCTGATTACGATCAAGATATGTTGCATTTTTAGAAATTTTTCTAATGGTGTTAATCATGTAAGAGATCTAATGTAGGTATTATAATCTTATCAATATGTTATTTTTCGATAGATATTCTTTAACTTCATTTAGTCTTGCCTTTTCATAATGAAAAAGGGAAGCCGCTAAAGCTGCATCAACTTGTGTTTCTTTAAAAACTTTTAATATATCTTTTTGTGATCCGCATCCTCCTGAGGCAATTACAGGAATATTTATTTTATTACAAATTGCATTGATTAACTCTATATCATAACCATTTTCTGTACCATCTGTATCGATACTAGTTAATAATATCTCACCTGCTCCGAGTTTCTCTACTTTTTTTGCCCATTCTATTGCATCAATTTTTGTTGATTTTTTACCACCATATGTTTTAATTTCAAACCAATAATTTTTTCCATCTTTAAAAAAAATGTTTTTACCTTCTTTATCATAATTTCTTCTGACATCTAATGCAACAACTATGCATTGTCTACCAAAAATAGACATTAATTCTTGAATTAATTCGGGTTTTATTACTGCTGCTGTATTTATTGAAACCCTATCTGCACCACTTAATAGAATATTCCTGGCATCTTCTAAATTTTTTATTCCTCCTCCAACTGTAAAAGGGATGTTTATTACACTTGCCACATTTTTAACAATATTCTTCATAATTTCTCTATGTTCTTCTGCAGCAGTTATGTCTAAAAATACTAACTCGTCAGCTCCTTCTTCGCTATATCTCCTTGCTAACTCCACCGGATTTCCTGCGTCTTTTAATTCTTTGAAATTGATGCCTTTTACTACCCTCCCCTTGTTAACATCAAGACATGGAATAATTCTTTTTGCAAGTGGCATTTTTAAATCACCATTTGTACTTGATTTATTGTTATTTGTTTATCATACAATGCCTTCCCAAGTATTACTGCATGACAATTAGTATTTCTTAATCTTATTATGTCTATTATATTGCTTATTCCACCACTAGATATGATTTTGATATCTTTAAAGACGTTATTTATTCTTACAAGTGTATCTATATCTGGTCCTTCCAAAGTACCGTCTTTATTTATATTTGTTAATAAAAAATTATCAATACCTAATTTTTGAAATAATTTAATTGCATCAAAAAGTTTTAAACCTGAAAATTCTTTCCATCCAGATATCATTATATTTCCATTATTATGATCAACTGCGATTATTATACGACAAAGTTTTTTTTTAGATATTTTTTTAAGGATTTCTGGCTCTTTAAATGCCATTGTTCCCAAAACAACATTTATCAATTTGTCCTTCTCCAGTAGTTTATTTATTGTATTTATTGTTCTAATTCCACCTGCAATTTGAATAGGAATATTAACTACATCAACGATTTTTAAAATCAAATCTGTATTATTTTTCCCCGTATTCAAAGCCAAATCTAAATCCACTATATGGAGCCCGTCTATACCTTCAGATTCCCATTTTTTTGCAGTTTCTATAGGATCATTGCTATAGACTGTCTTATTTTCTAATTTGCCATTAACAAGTCTTACTACTTGATTATCTATTAGATCGATTGCAGCAATACTTTTCATTTCGATTGTGTACAAATTTTAATAAAATTCTTTATCATTTTTTCACCAATTTTACTTGATTTTTCTGGATGAAACTGCGTGCAATATATATTTTCTTTTTCAATAGATGCAGGAATTGATATTCCATAATTTGATGTTGCTGTTATTATGTTTGCATCTTTAGGCATTGTGTAATATGAATGAACGAAATACACCCAAGAGTTATTTGGTACCCCTTCTAATAGTTTACTTTCCTCATCAACTATGTCTAAATTATTCCATCCAATATGGGGAATTTTTATCCTAGTTTTTGGTAGTGATAAGACCTCTCCGTTAATAATTTTTAGACCCTCTAAATTACCTTCCTCGCTTTTTTCAAATAGCATTTCCATACCCAAACATATTCCTAGTATGGGAATGTTTTTTTCTATACACTTTAAAAACTTTCTTTTACATTTATTTATTGATATTAATGCTGGATCAAAATTTCCAACACCTGGTAAAATTACTCCATCAAAATCTTCAATTACATTATTAAAGTCATTTATTACTGAGACCTTTGCACCATTTCTTTTTAGTGATGATTCTAAACTAAAGATATTTCCTGCACCATAGTCAAATATGGATATTCTAATCATATCTTTACATCATTCCTTTTGTAGAAGGTTTTTCTTCATTATTTGAATCTATTTTCATTGCTATTTTTAATGCTATTGCAAAAGCTTTCATTGTAGCTTCTATTTTATGGTGATCATTTACTCCATATTCTACAACAATATGTACACAACAGTTTAAGTTTGAAACTAATGATTGGAAAAAATGTATTATGTCTTCTTTTGAAATATTTTCAATAGACTTCTCTTTCTAATTTTAAGTCTATATGATAGTATTGTCTTTTTATTAAATCTACCGCAACTTTGGAAATAGATTCATCCATTGGAACTAACGAATAACCAAAACGAGTTATTTTTTCTCTATCTCCTAGTGCTCTATTTATAGATTGACCTAAAACTATACCAATATCTTCAATCAAATGATGCTTTATCAGATCTTCGCTCTTTGCTATCAAATTTATATCAATATTACTATATCTTGCAAAGGCATTTATAAGATGATCTAAAAATGGTACATTTGTTTTTATTTCTGTTTTTCCTGTCCCATCAAGATTGACATTTAACTCTATTGATACTTCTTTTGTTCTTCTTTCCAGAAGGGCTATACGTTCCTTAGCCTCTTTATACCAACAGAGGTTTTATTTTTTTGTATTATTTAATATATTTGGTATATCGTTTACATTTTCAACAATAATATCTGCTCCTTTTAATTCAAATAGCCTCTTTAAATGTTCATGATGAATTTGTATTTTTTCCATATACTCCACAAAAAATAATTTTTTCTTTATTTGTTTCATCTCTAAATTTTTTCGCCATTAAAAGATCTTCTATAGAATCTCCCAACGTAAATGGCATTTTTCAATTTTAACTGATTAAAAACTTTATGTATTGCATAGGTATTAGGTTTTGAGTATTCTCTTTTTTCATCTTCTAAAAAAACACATGCATCTTTTATAAAATAATCCAAAAGTTTATTTAAAGTAAAATTTGCTGCTATTTTGCTTCTACCTGAAATTAAAATTAATTTCCCATTAAATTCTTTTGAAAGATTTTTGTATTGTTTTTTCTTTAATTATTAATTTATCATTATATTATTAAAGGTTTGCCAAAATAATATTTTGGATTTTTATTAAATTGCTTTTTAAAAAGATCTGGACCATAGAAAAATTTCATTAAAAACTGTTGAAATGATGTTATCATCTTTGGGATATCCTAACTTGTTTTTAATATTTTCAATATCTCCTAATTTTTCAAGTTCATTTTCAACAGAAAGTATCCCTTTATCATCTAATTTTATCTAATAAATTGAGTAAAAAAATTAATAATTTCATTTATTTCTTTATTATTAATTAATTTGCAATATACAATTGTTAAAATCATTGAATATGTTGTATCAATATCATTGTTGAATCCTCCTGTATGTCTAAATTTAGTAATTAATTTCTCTATTGGAAAATCGGTTAAAGCTTATATTAAATTATTTTCAATATATGTTGAATTGTTTTCATAATTGTTTGATTGTATGAATTAATTACATCAATTAAAACTCCATCTATGTCAAAAATTATTGCTTCATATTCCTTATAGTTAATATTTTCTTTATATTGCAATATATAGATAACTAGAATAAATGTTATACTTATTAGATTTTTCTATACATCAATAATCCAATCAATTAATATTATTAAATAATATATGTTTATTATAGTATAATGCATAATATAAGTTATATAATACTTTCTTCTATATTTAGCCTATGAAATATCGTAATAGGCCTGAAATAATATCTAATATTTTATATGCATGCTAATGGAAGTGCATCTAAAACAAAAATTATGTACAAGGCATTTTTGTCTTATGCTCAAATTAAAGAATATTTACCTATGCTTTTAGAGAATAATTTACTTGAATTAGAAGATGGTGGAAAATACCGAACTACTGAAAAAGGTATTCGCTTTTTAAAAATGAATGAAGAAATCCAAGATTTGATCGAATCAAAATCCCTTCAAGAATAATTTCAATTAATTAGTTTTTCTTTTGAAAATGATTATATAACATTATGCTTTCAGATCATTTTATAAATCAATAGATTGAGTATATAAAAAACATTATATTATTTTAATCTATTTATTAATTCGAATATATCTTGATATTAACTAGAACTTTTCATTAGTATTACTTGTATTTTATATGTTTAGTTATAATGGTTTTTTATTACCTTTCTATAATAAAACAATTAATTTGTCTTTTGCAGATTTTGCATCTAATTCTACAAGTTGTATTAGATTCCTCTGAATTCTATTCTAATTCTACTCTAACAAATAAGCTCTGAAAATTTTTTTATTAAAGTAGGGCCAGGGTAATTCTTCTGTTTCTTATAATCAATATTATCCTTCAAATATTGAAATTGTTAAGGGTGATAGCATTACCTGGTACAATGGGATGGATGTTCCTCTTCCTCATACTGTTACCTTTCTTCAAGGGTTAGATAATATGGAAAAAATTGGTATTCCTTTTTATGTACAAAATGCTACAAAGTTTATTTCAGTCTATAGAAAATACCGGTGAGCCATTGAAGGAAATAACCAAAAATGGAACTCAAATTGTAATGGTACTAAATTCTAGAGCTTTAAATCCCACAGTTATTACAAATGATTCTAAAGTATTGCATTTAGGATTAGATGCTACATATAATTTTCAGGGTAATGAGAAATTTGTTAATTCAGGACCTTTGCTTTCTTTAGATGAAAAGCAAAATTTTGATTATTCTTTTAGTAATTCTTTTACATTAGTTTTTAATAAACCTGGTCTTTATGAATATAGTTGCTTATTTCATCCTTGGATGATTGGAAAAGTATTAGTAAAACCAAAATAAATATCTAAATATATATTTTATATTATTATTATATTTCTAAATTGAAAAAAAAATATAATGCTATTTAAATTCTAATAATAAAAAAGATGATTACGGTAGTAAATCTCAACAATTATTAAATAAGTACAAAGTTAAAATTGGTGATAATGTCAAATTAATCTCTAATAAAGGAAATTATCGAGGAATAATTATGCCTAGATATGAATCTTTTAATGATGATTATATTGTAATCAAACTAAAAAGTGGTTATAATATTGGCTTATTAGTAGAAAATATTATAAATATTACAATTGAAGACTCTTTAGAAACTTCTACTAATATTTTTTGAATAATCCTTCTAAATATAAAGAAACTGTTTAATAATTTTATTCCATCAAAAGAAAATGAAAATAATATTGATGGATTTCTCTAACCTACGATCATTACCGAAAATTTTGCTTCTTAGTACAGGCGGAACTATTGCTAGTAAAATTGATTATAGGACTGGTGGAGTTACCTCTATTTTAGATGCTTCAGAATTATATGAAATTTTTCCAGAAATCTCTAATTACGCATCTATTTATCCTGAATTTTTATTTAATGAATACAGTGAAAATATAAATCCTGATCATTGGTCACTTTTATCGCGAAAGAATATCTTATGCAATTTTACATGAACATTTCGATGGAATTATCATATCTCATGGAACAGATACAATACATTATACCTCTTCTGCTATAAGTTTTGCATTGCAAAATCTATCTATTCCTGTTGTTTTAGTGGGATCTCAGACGATCATCAGATCGACCTTCATCTGATGCATTTACTAATTTATTAGGTGCAATAAAATTTATTACAAAAACAAAATTGACTGGAATTTTTGTATGTATGCATCATACTCCTTCAGATGATATTATTGCATGTTATTTAGGAACCAGAGTTACGAAAAAATCATACTAGTAAACGTAATGCTTTTCAATCCTTAGATTATATTCCTCTTGCATTGATTTATGAGTATGAAATTATATTTAACAATGGATTTAAAAAAAACTACCAAACATAATAATGTTTCAAAAAATTTTATTTCAAAAACATCTTTTGATCAATAGAGTATTTCTATTAAAATTCTACCCTGGTTTTGATCCTTCATTTCTCGAATGTTTTTTAAATTTGGACTATAAAGTTATTATATTAGAGGGAACGGACTTGGACATATTAATAAAAACTGTTTTCCTTATCTTGAAAAATTGATAAGTTCTGGCATTATTATATTTATGACTTCTCAATGTATATATGGTAGAGTTCAAATGACTGTCTATGATACTGGTAGAGATCTCTTGAATTTAGGTGTTATTCCATTATCTGATATGAGTCCTGAAACCGCAATAGTTAAATCAATGTGGGCATTAAGTAATAGCTTAAATACAATAGATCTCATTGATTTGATGAAACAGAATCTCTCTCATGAAATCTCTTCTATATCCCCTCTTATTACGTGATCAATATTGGAATGACTTTGATGAAATCTGATTTTAATTATTTAAAAGTAAAAGTTGGATTTGAAATACATCAACAATTGAATACCATATCTAAACTTTTTTGCAATTGTGAATGTAAAGATGCAAATGGTAATTATGATTATAATTTTATACGATTTCTAAGACCTACTAAAAGCGAATTAGGTGATTTTGATAAAGCTGCATTATTTGAATATTCAAAGATGAATAAAATAAAATATTATTCTAAAATTGGATTAAGTTGTTTAGTAGAAGCAGATGAAGAACCGCCTCATGATGTAAATAAAGATGCATTAAACACAGTTTTATTATTTTCACTTGCTCTTAACTCAAATATAGTTGATGAAATTCATGTTATGAGAAAAATTGGTAATAGATGGATCAAATGTTAGTGGATTTCAAAGAACTATGCTTATCTCTTCGGGTGGTTATTTAAATGTTGATAATTTTAAAAGAGTAGGTGTTCAAAGTATTTGTTTAGAAGAAGATGCTGCAAAATTATTACCACATTCAGATATCATATAAGGAATATGGTTTAGATAGGCTTGGAATTCCATTAGTGGAAATCGCTTTAGATCCTATTTCTGGAAAACCTGATGAAATTGTAAATGTAGCTTTAACACTGGGTAGATTATTACGTAGTAGTAAACGTGTTTCTAGAGGACTTGGAAGTATAAGACAAGATGTAAATATTTCTGTTGATGATGGACAGAGTTGTTGAAGTAAAGGGTGTCCAACAATTATCACAATTAGTTAAAGTTCTAGATTATGAAACAAAAAGGCAATTTGGATTGATAAAAATTGCCGAAGAATTTAAAAAAAGAAATATTGAGGATGATTTTATAGGGGATAAAATTCAAGATATTACCTATTTGTTTAAAAATTCATCTTCAAATATCATTAAGAAAATTTTAAAAGATTCCAATTCTATTTTCTTATCGATAAGACTTAGAGGATTGAATAATTTAATTGGTTATGAACCAATTGCTGGTATTCGTTTAGGCAAAGAATTAGGTGAATTTGTTAGATTTTTTGGTTTAGGTGGTATTTTTCATTCTGATGAGTTGCCAAATTATGGAATTACTACTAAAGATATTGAAAATATCCATGAATTACTCGGTATTTCTACTGATGATGCTTTTTTAATCATTGGGGGGAATGAGAAAAAAATAAATATGTATACTTGGACCATTAATTCAAAGAATATGTCAATTTAAACTTGGTGTAGTTGCAGAAACACGGTCGGCAACAATGGATGGCTCCACTATTTTTTCTCGACCTAGACCTGGTTCCTCTAGAATGTATCCTGAAACTGATATACTGCCTATTCCTGTAGATTCACAGTTTCTATGAATCTTAAACAAGAAATTCCTTTATCTTGGAATGACTTGATTAATAATATAATGCAAAAATATGCATTAAATAAGAAATTATCTGAACATATTTTTGATTCCCAATACTATGATATTTTCGAAAAAATCGTTTTAACTTCAAAAAACATTACCCCAACTTTTATTGCTTCTAAGCTCACAGAAGATATAGTTAGTCTTTCGAGAAATAATCTGGATAAATCATTACTGACAGATGATATGATAATTGAGATATTTAATAAACTTGATAAAGGTTCTATAGCTAAAGAATCTGTGAGCTTGATATTTGAACAAATTATGAAAAAAGAATCCAAATCTGTAAAAGATGCACTTAATTCATTAAATTTGACAGAAATAAATGATGAGGAATTAAATAATATATTGGATAAAATATTAAATGATAATGTTAAAATTATTAAGGAAAAAGGAATTAATTCCATCGGTGCCCTTATGGGTAAAAGCATGAATATATTACGAGGAAAAGTTGATGGGTATAAAATTAATGAATATTTAAAACAGAAACTAGAACTTGTTATTAATGAATTCTCTACAAAAGATGACTCGTAAACCTAAATCAATATATTGTCATTATAAAGATTCTTTAATTATTAATTCTACCAACCTTAAATCCTTTTTAATTAATCATTCGGTATCATTATTAGAATCAGAAAATATAATTGATTTATTATCTTACTACTATGATCAAAAAGTTGAGCTTATTATGAAAGCTTGTGATAATGAATGGACAAAATTGGAATCTTTTACTTCCCCTTTAATATTATTTATTTTCTGTATTGATAAGGTTATTAACAGTAATCAAATAATATTATCGGAAAAATCTAGAACTATATTACAGTCTTTTTTGATATCTTTGGAATCTTGGATGATTTGGTAATTATTTCCAATTATATTTAAATTTACATATATCAAATCTAAAATATAAGGTAATTAAAAAAATATTTTAGTGTGCATGGGGTGGTGGTGCACTACCTTTTGATAATTCTTCGTTGAATGTTCCTGCGGCTTTTTCATGATATTCTTGGGCTGCTTGATCTACTTTAATTGCTTGAGGCGGACAGACAGATACACATGCCATACACCAGATACAATCGTGTTCTCTGATCGGATCTGCTTTATCAGTGTAATCTTTTCTTTCCTCTTTTACTGATGATCCTGCGCCTTCAAATTCTTATTTATTACTTCTTTAGCGGGAATGTCGTGTTCAGTTCTATACCATTGAAAAACTTGTACAGGACAAGCTTCAATACAAGCTCCATCTGCTACACATGAATCCCAGTCCACTGCTACCATAGTGCCACTAACACCTATTGGCTCTATTGGTTCTCCTTTTGCTTGAAATGCCTCTTTAACTTCTGCATTTTCAGAGGCTTCGCCTAGCTTTGCCTGGTCCCCAGAGAAAGTGAAAATGTTCTCCATCGGAGAGTTTTATTTGCCCAATTACATGATGATTCTTCGGAAAATCTGGATCGATTGGCATATTTTTTCGCAGAGGTAATTGATCTAATATATTATATAAACCCTGTGTAAAGAAATATCAATACAAAATAGTTTTTATTTATTATATGCATTGATTTTCTTTGCAATTCTTAAGATTAATTAATTTTATCGAAAAATACAGATGCTTTTAAGAACCATAACTTCCAACTTACTGTAATAAATAGCTATTTTACGGTTACCGGCTCTGTTAACAGCAATGTAAATGATATGTTATATCTTCTTGTAAATTAGTTGTGTTTGTTTACTATCATAACACCTTTAGCTTACTATTGTAATTTATGATTATGAGGGACACTTTCCTCAGAATGTTTACCGATGATGAAAAGAATATCTTACATCTGATGCTTGAAGATACCGAAGCCGGATACAGAGCCAAGATAATCTTACTCAAAGATGAAAGGTACACAGTTCCTGAAATAAGAAAGATAACAAATCATCATGATCATAACATAAGAAAATGGATACATCGCTTTAATGAAAAAGGAATCGATGGTGTCCTATCAAAAAAGCACAATCATAAACAACACAAATTTACTGATAATATAGAGAAACAAATAGTTGATATAGCATCTTCAAATCCACGATCTTTTGGTTTAGGATTTTCCACATGGTCATTACGCGTTCTTGCTGGTTTTCTTATGTGTGACCTAAAACGGGTAGATAAAATAAGCCATTCTGAAATAAGGAATATCCTTCTCAAACATAAAATAAAATGGAGAAAATCTAAAACTGTATTATCCAATAATAAAAGCAATGATCCTGCAGAATACACTTTGAAAAAAAGTACATTGAACAGCTAAGGTACAATACACCATCAGATTCCGTACTTTTATATCAAGATGAGAAAGGACCAATAACGGCAAAGACACATGGTGGTACCTCATGGTCATCAGTACAGGTAAAGGTAGAGAAGGCTCAAAAGATAAACGGACTTTTAAATGTGTTTGGAGCATACGATCATACAAATGACAAGATGCATGTACAATGCTATAAAAAGAAAACAGGGAAGCAGTTTATCGACTTTCTAAAAAGAGTAGATAGAAGATATGATAAGAATATCCAAAATATCTTTCTTGTACTTGATAACCTTTCAGCGCATAGATCAAAAAGATACAAAAAAGAGATATCCAAATGTTGTCCGAGAATAAAATTTGTATTTCTACCAGTAAGATCGCCCAAGATTAATTTAATTGAAGTAAGGTGGGTGTGGTTACAAAGACAGACAATCAACAATTTTACATTTAAAGATGAACAAGAAATAGGACGAGCAGTTAGCAAGTGGAAGAACATATATAACAAAAATCATAGCAAAGCGATCACAGATATTTTACAAGAGGATGTACCTTTGTGTATA